>CAZEXO010000284.1:4448-4980 GCA_964516545.1 uncultured Melioribacteraceae bacterium | reverse complement strand
TCACACCCGCTACATCAAAAATAACATAGAGTCCTTTAAGCAGTCTCTGGAATAACCACAGAGAAAATAACGCTAAAAAAAGATAGACATAAGGATTGATAAGATTTGCAGTCAATACTTTGTATAAAATTAATTCCAGCGGAAGCAGAATAACAACAGGCAAAAATGACCAAATTACAACGATAAATATGCTTAAGAATGTAACTCTGTTCTTAACAAAAAATGAAGCAAATTTTGCGATCAGACTTACGCCAACAAACATGATCATGGCAAACAGGTATAATTTCAAAAATGTTGAAATCGGATTCCAGGCGAGATCAGAAACTAAGCTGACTAAATTTTCACCGCCAAACGCAAGCAATATTTTTTCGATAAGAATATTTGATCTGAAAAAATATAGTAGTATGGTAAATAAAAGAGCGTGTGTTGCGCCCAGGATAAACATTAAGGTAACAGAATGAAATCCTGTCAGAATCCTGTTATCTCTGATATCTGCGAAAAAATTATATGGTCTGAGTAATGCCCGGGTGGC
>CAZEXO010000284.1:0-4438 GCA_964516545.1 uncultured Melioribacteraceae bacterium | reverse complement strand
ACAGCAAGAGAAATGGAGAGAAGTAAGCTCATAATTATGAAAAAGAAAGGTGAATCTTCTTTAAATGTTCCCAGCGGAATAATAACTTTTTCAGAATTGTTAAGTTTTGAGTCTATAATTTTATAGGCGATTCGATTAGCTTTTCCATTTTCATCAAGAATACCAATCCTGAAAATATTACTTTCAGAATTACCGGCATACAAAGATGAGTAGTTACCCTCATAGTCGTACATGCAATTCAGAAAAAAACCCGCAAGTTTTTTTGTCTTACTGAGTTCAATATTTAATTCGTAAAATTTCGCCTGCGCTTCAAAAGAATTCGGATTTGCATAACCATTTGCGCTGCCCATAAACGCCGGGTATAAAACATCCGATAAGAATAATGATTTGGAACCAATCAATTCACCGGTGGTTTCTATCTTATCTGTCAATTGCTCGGATATATTTGAGTATAATTCGATACCAATAAAATCGATATTCGGTATCGATTCAGAGGGAACTCCAACGAATGAAGCGTATACGAAATTGCCAAATTTATCTTTAATTAGTCCCGCGAGCGATGAAATGAACTCAGTGTGAATCTTCGAATTCGCGAGATAACCGCTTCCAACACCAATTGCGAAAATAGCGGAGTGATTCCGATAATATGATGTTAATTTTTGTATATATTCTTCAGTTACCTGTACAAAAAAATCATCTGAAATAAAATTTTCAGGGACTGAGTTTAATGGAATTTCCACAAGTGCAAAGAGACCGATTTGCAGACATAAATCAACAGCTATCGGATTGGGTACGATTTTATTAAATCTGACTGTATTAAAACCGAGTGATTTGATTTGTTCAAGTTTTGATTTGATAGTTTCGTATCCCAGAAGTGAACCTCTCCCAAAACTTGTTAGATTATAATTCACACCCTTTAAGTCGAATGGCAATCCGTTCAATGTGAGGTCACTATCGGTTTTTTTAAGAGAATAAAAAGTTATTTTTTGAGTTATGTCATCAATGATCACTCCACCCTTTATCAATTTAACTGTAGCATGATAAAAAACCGGTGAACCTGGACTCCAAAGCGCCGGAGTTATTACTTCAAAACTTTTTGTATTAGTTTTACCGGTAACGATACTGGTTGAAAAATTATATTTTGGAGTTGTTTGATCATTCATTTCGTAAAGTTCAATGCGAAGTTCGGCATCGTCTAAAGAATCCGATTTCGAGCCGATGTTGTAATTGACGTTAAGAAAAAATTTGCCAGAAGACTCGGGAGAATTTGTGCTTAATCTGATTTCATTGAAACCTTTTTTGGGAATCAGTTCTAAATAAATGTCACGGAATAAGCCCGAAGAATTTTTGGGGAAAAGGAATCCTGACTTCAGAGGTATCGTAGTTTTGGTGTCGAGTTGATCTATAACTTTTACTAACAATTCATTTTTATCGTTGGGGTAGAGTAAATCTTCAGGAATGACGATTTTAAAAGGAACTTCACCGCTTGCGGTTTTGCTGATCAGATTTCCATTTAAGGTAAATTCTGCTGAATGACCTAAACCTAACGAATGGAGATAGATATTATTGCGGAATATTTGATGTTCACTTAGTTGGAATTCGTATTTATAAGTTAGTTCCTCCGTACCGGAAAATGAGGAGGGTACTGAGACAATAGTTTTTTCTTCTGAAGCGTTCTCCTCAAATACAACCCAGCCTTTTGAAAAATAAATAATTTCCCTCGTAGTTGAATAATCAGCTGAAGCTGAAGTAAAATAAGTTTGATGAGAGGGAGGTAATTCTCTTACTTTAATCTGAGTGAACACTTCAGATGCAGTCAGAATGGCTAGACAGATCGCTAAGAAACGGATTTTTTTTATCATTTTTTCACGAATAATGGGAAAAAATTAAGATTCTAAATATACTATAAAAAGGAGGGCAAATCAATTGATTTAGCCACTAAATGAAGGAGTCAAGTGGAGAAAAAGCAAGGAAAAGCGGCTTAATTTGCCGCTTTTATAATTTCGATGAAAGAATTTGCTTCCAAACATGCACCGCCAACAAGAGCGCCGTCAATATCAGGCTGAGACATTAATTCCTGAGCATTGTTCGGCTTTACACTACCGCCATATTGAATAGTTAAATCCATAGCAATATCTTTTGAATATAATTTTTCGATAAGTGTTCTTATAAATTTATGTACATCCTGTGCCTGTTCGGGAGTTGCTGTTTTACCTGTTCCGATTGCCCAGACAGGTTCATAAGCAATTATGATTTTCTGCATGTTTTCATCAGAAATATTTTTTAAACCATTCACAATTTGAGTCTCGATAACTTTTTCTGTGATTCCTTTTTCTCTCTCTTCTAAAGTTTCGCCGACGCAGAAAATTGGTAAGAGTCCTGAATCCAGAGACTTTATCAGTTTTTTATTAATTACCGAATCTGTCTCACCAAAAAGTGTTCTTCTTTCCGAATGCCCAAGAATTACATATTTACATCCGACACTTTTCAGCATTCCAGCGCTTATTTCACCAGTGAACGCTCCGTTTTCTTCAGCATGCATATTCTGAGCGCCCAGTTCAATTTTACTATCTTTAAGAAGAGTTTGAGCTGTGTCGAGTGAAGTGAATGGTGGGCATACGATCATAACAATTTCTGTCTTAATTTCTTTTGCCTTGTTAACCAATTCCGAAATCAATTTTACGGAACCGCCTAAATCATTGTTCATTTTCCAATTACCAGCTACAATTTTTTTACGCATGTTTTTTCCTCAGTTACTATTAAAATAATTTATTTAGGTCGAATCAATTTACTGCTTCTACTCTTCTGATACCCGGAACTTCACGGATAAGAGCGCGTTCAACACCAGCGCGTAAAGTCATTTGTGACATCGGGCATCCGAGGCATGCGCCTTGTAACTTCACTTCAACAATTCCATCCTCAGTAACCCGCACCAACTGAACATTACCACCATCGGCTTTTAGATACGGACGGATACTATCAAGAGCTTTTTCAACTTTTTCTACCAGTTCATTTTCCATAATGTTATCCTTCCTGATTTATAATATTATCTCAATATCTTCTGATGCATCAGCATTATTAATACTTATTTGAGCCGCAAGATTTTTGCTGATTTCAATAATTATTTTTGCTTCTTCTGAATCGGGAATTGATGCAACAATAGGATTGCCTAAGTCTCCACCTTCTCTTATTCTCGGATCGATAGGAATACCTCCCAAGAATGGTACCTTTAATTCTTCAGCAAGAGATTTTCCGCCGCCGTGGCCAAAAATATCATATCTGTTGCCGGTGTCAGGCGCGATAAAATAGCTCATGTTTTCAATGATACCCAGAACTGGTACATTAACGCGATTAAACATTTGCAATCCTTTTCGGGCATCTATCAATGATACAGGTTGGGGAGTTGTTACGATTACTGCACCGGTCAGCGGGATAGTCTGAACAAGAGTTAACTGAATATCTCCTGTTCCGGGAGGTAGATCAAAAACAAGATAATCGAGCTCACCCCAATTTACATCCGACATGAATTGTTTTGCAGCCCCGCTCGCCATAGGTCCCCGCCAAATTACAGGAGTATTATCGTCAACTAAAAATCCGATTGACATTAACTTCACTCCGTAATTTTCAAGTGGAAGCATTTTTTGTGTGATCGGATCCTGATAAATTTGCGGTTTGTTATTAATTCCTAACATCAATGGAATACTCGGTCCGTAAATGTCGGCATCAAGTAAACCAACTTTCGCACCTTCGGCAGCTAATGCAACGGCTAAGTTAACAGCCACGGTACTTTTTCCAACGCCACCTTTTCCACTAGCAACCGCAATAGTATTTTTAACGCCGGGTAGAATTTCTTCTTTCGTTACATTTTTGTGCGCACTTACTCTTGCTGTCATATTAACAGAAATTTTTTTTGCGTTTGGTATTTCTTGTTGTATAGCATTAACACAATCTTCCTGAATTTTGTTTTTCAGGGGACAGGCGGGAGTTGTTAATTCGATAGTAACATCTATTTTTTCATCGGAAACGGAAACGTTTTTTACCATTTTCAATGAAACTAAATCTTTATGTAAGTCGGGATCATTAACCTTGCTTAAGGCCTTTAGTACCTGATCTTCAGTAATTTTTGACATTATTTCTCCTTTCCTATAAATTAAATCTGCGAAACCAAAATTAGTAAAATATGGGATGTATAGCCAAAAATAACCGGATGAAATATTCAGTTGCGAAGGAATATTATGAAAAGCAATTAATTATTATTCACTCTCACTTTCTAACTTACTGTGATATTGCATTAACCAATCCTGAAGACTGATCTTCTCTTCATTACTTCCGTTTTTTCTGTAAACGTATTTACCGGTCGGCAACAGAAATCTGGCTTTTACATTATCTTTCAAGGCATTATCAAGCAGAGTTTCCTTAATTAAATTTCTAAGCTCGG
>CAZEXO010000283.1:0-4991 GCA_964516545.1 uncultured Melioribacteraceae bacterium | reverse complement strand
TTCCTGCACGCCGATCTCCTCGAGGCCGGGGTGCTGCGCATGGCCCCAAACGCGGCCGCCAGCACCCGAAGCTGGCTGGCCGTGCTGAAGACCGAGCGGCTGGGGTTCAGGAGGTTTCGCTTCCTCGCTGTATTTTATAGGCGGACTTGTTCTCGGTGATAGTATTTTTTTAGTTTTGGCTATACTGGGACTATCAGCCATTTCAATGGTTATGGGAGAACTGTTTTTTTATATCAAAATAGTGGGCGGACTTTATCTCATTTATCTTGGTATTAAAATGTTTCGTTCAAAAGGTTCAAGCATAGAAATTAAAAAAGAAACGGTTAAGGACAACTTTAAAACCTTTATGGGGGGTTTTTTAGTCACGATGGGAAATCCGAAACCAATACTTTTTTACGCAAGTGTACTCCCGACAATTCTTGATATTAATGATATCAGATTTTTTGACGGCGCTATTATGGTGATCATTACAGTATTGATTACATATATTGTGATTGGCACATATTGTTATCTTGCCAGCCTCGGACGAAAAGTCATGCAGCAAAAGAATTTATTCGGAAAAGTAAATAAAGGCGCAGGTGTGGTTATGATTTCAACAGGGACTTATTTGGTGGTAAAATAGACTTGTTTTTATTTCAAGCCATACAAATTGTATGGCTTGAAATTTTTTCAAATAACTGGAACATCTTTACGAAATAATTATTTTTTTAAAGATCTAAACTAATGATTAAAACTCCTCAAACGTCCATCCGATTTTAAAATATCAAAAATGTACAATATCATGGAAGTAGCTTGAGTACTTATCAAAATCCTCACCGTAAGATTCGACCTTTTTTTGTTTCACTACATACGTGCAATGTTCGCCGGCAATTCCTGAAAACAGAACTTCGCAGATATTACCCTCGTCATCCGTTTTATAAACTTTGACCAGGTTCTCATTCAGATCAGTAGCAGCAAGATATTTATGGCAGATCGGGCAGTGAAAATGAACAAGCTCCCCTTTTTTGAAATCGAATGAAGGATGTTTATAAACCTCATAATTTCCGGGCGTATTCTTTAGGAATATCAATCCAACTTTATTGTCAATTGTTTTAACTGAGAAAACGATGTTTCCGTCAATATTAAGTTTGCCTTTGCAATTAGGACAATAAATATCTTCCATAACAATCCTCAAATTCAATTATTCTGAAATACTTTTTATGAAACTACAAAATTCCAAGAACAATTACACGACACCTGTTGATAGCTCAGTTTTCATGTACTATTTCAGCGTCGGATTTTTACATTTTTATACAATTGACGAGGGTAAAAATTCTTTCATGTTTATAAAATTTCTTTTACCTTGACGTATTCATTTGGGACTTACATCATCTGGAAAAATTATGAGTTCAATAATACCCGTTCTCATCTCGTTTGCCGGTTACATTCTCGCCTACAAATTTTACGGCAAATTTATAAGTAAAAAAATTTTCAGACTTAACAACAACAATATTTCACCGAGTGTTGAATTCAACGACCGCACGGATTTCGTTCCTACGAGAAAAGAGATTTTATTCGGTCATCATTTTACTTCAATTGCCGGATTGGGACCGATAGTCGGGCCCGCAATTGCAATTATCTGGGGATGGCTGCCAGCGTTATTGTGGATTGTGTTCGGATCAATTTTTATGGGTGCTGTGCATGATATCGGCGTGTTAGTTATTAGCATGCGTAACAAAGGAGGATCATTAGGCGATATTGCAGCAATCATAATTTCTCCCCGAATCCGAAACATTATATTGATAGTAATGTTTCTTGCCAATCTGATGGTGATAGCTGTTTTCACTTTGATTGTCGCGATTCTTTTTGATATGTATCCATCGGCTGTAATTCCGATATGGGCTGAAATTCCGATAGCAATTTTTCTGGGATACCTGATATATCAGAAAAAAGTTGATCCGGGAATATGGAGTATTATCGCGGTTTTATTAATGTACGGATTTGTTATCATCGGAGCTTATGTTCCGCTCAGGATGCCTGAAATTTTCGGAATTAATCCACTTGTAATCTGGGCGATAATATCGCTAATCTATTCTTATGTAGCTTCAACTCTACCAGTAACAACTTTATTACAACCGCGTGATTACATAAACGGGCATCAGCTTTTTGTAGCATTGGGATTAATGTTTATCGGTGTTTTAGTTGCAAACCCGATTATGGTAGCCCCGGTCTTAAATACTTCTCCTGATGGCGCGCCTTCAATCGTTCCCTTTTTATTCATTATTGTTGCCTGCGGAGCAATAAGCGGTTTTCATTCGCTCGTCAGCGGAGGAACTACGTCCAAACAATGTCACAAAGAAACGGACGCTCAGGCTATAGGCTACGGCGGAATGTTGATGGAAGGCGTGCTCTCCGTATTGGTTGTAATTGCCGTCGGCGCGGGAATAGGATTGGGTTTACATGGAGCGGATGGAAATTTAATGTTCGGAGCTGAAGCCTTCACTTCACATTATTCTTCATGGGTTACAGCATCGGGGCTTGGCGCACAACTAAAAGCGTTTGTGGAAGGTTCGGCAAATCTCATGGAGAGTTATGGCATACCGGTTAATGTTTCAATAACGGTAATGGGTGTGTTTATCGTAAGTTTCGCTTCGACAACACTTGACAGCGCTACACGAATTCAACGTTACATTGTGAGTGAATTTGCAAAATCAAAGAAAATTAATTCATTGACCAAACCTCATCCGGCAACGCTGGTTGCAACCGGCATAACCGCTTTAATATGTTTTCATGACGGATTCACCGAAACGGCATTAAGAAGCGGAGCTCTGGCTCTTTGGCCTTTGTTTGGCGTTATGAATCAAATGTTAGCTGCGCTGGCTTTATTTATTATCACCGTTTATCTCTTCAAAAAAGAAATTAGTATCATCTATACGGTTATACCGGCTGTTTTTATGTCAGTGATAACCATATGGGCTGCAGTCGTTAATATTGAAAACTTTATGCGAAGCGATAACCGGCTTCTTTTATTAATCTCCATCATCGCCGTGGTAATACAAATATGGATAATTTTTGAAGCGTTAAGAATACTAAAAACGAAAAGACAGTCTGTTGGAAATTCACGATGAATTCACAAGGTTAAATTGTTATTCTAAAAATGTCGAGATTCAGTTAAATAGAGAAATTCATTTTTATACAATAATAAAGGAAGTTTCGTAATGACTCATTTCAAACATTTATTCCCAGTAGCGATTCTTTTTTCACTATTATGTTTTAATAACTTGTTCGCTCAGAATCCCTTAATCCTTGATCAGTTTACGGCTGATCCTACAGCGCGCGTGTTTGAAGGAAAAGTATATCTTTATCCTTCGCATGATATCCACTGGAGTGAAGTAAACAGCAGAGAAAATTGGTTTTGTATGCGGGATTATCATGTATTCTCCTCAGAGAATCTTACTGAATGGACTGACCACGGAGTTATTGTAAGTCAGGAAAACGTTCCCTGGGTGAATTCAGAAACCTACAGCATGTGGGCACCGGATTGTATTGCCAGAAACGGAAAATATTATTTTTACTTCCCTGCCATCGCAAAAGAAAGTACGGGACATAAAGGAATGGGAGTCGGAGTTGCCATATCCGATAAACCTTACGGACCATTCACTCCCGAACCCATGCCTATAGCAGGAATAACCGGAATTGATCCGAATATTTTTATCGACAAAGACGGACAGGCCTATATTTACTGGGCGGGAATGCGCCGGATGCAGGTTGCGAAGTTGAAGAATAATATGCTCGAAATTGATTCCGAACCACAGGAAATTGCAGAACTGCCTGAAAAAATGAAAGAAGGTCCCTTTGTTTTTGAACGGAAAGGAATTTATTATTTTACTTTTCCCATGGTTGAAGACTCAACTGAAGAACTCGTTTATGCCATCGGCGATAATCCCATGGGTCCTTTCAAAATGACCGGCGTAATTATGGATCAATCGCCTGTGGGCTGCTGGACGAATCATCATTCGATTATCGAATACGACGATCAATGGTATCTCTTTTATCATCATAATGAATTATCACCAAGTTTCGATAAAAACAGATCGGTTATGGCAAACAGTCTTTTCTTTAATGAAGACGGCACTATTCAAAAAGTAATTCCGACTTTAAGAGGCATCGGAATTACTGCTGCTGATAAAAAAATTCAGATCGACAGGTACAGTGCAATTTCTCAAGAAGGAATAAATGTTACTTTTATTGATACAACCAATAAACATCTTGGATGGAAAACAGTTTTTAATGAAACCGATTCGTGGATAAGATTCAACAGCGTTCATTTCGCGGAAAATAATTTTTCATCCGTCAATATGAATGTCTTATCGGATTCCGAGGGTATGTTAGAAATCAGGCTTGATAAAGCTGACGGACCAGTTGCGGCAATAATTAAAATTGACGGAAATAAGGAGTGGAAAATTATCAATTCGCAAACACAGAAAACTCCTGAAGGAGTACATGATCTTTTTGTAATCATGAATGAAGGAAAAGATATTGAAGTTGACTGGCTGAAATTCGAGTAATCTCAACAAAAAATAACAGGAGGATTTAATAAGAATATTTACCAAAACCTGATGTGAGAGAATAATTTTGTAAAGAATTGTAATGATGACAACCTTTTTACTGAAATTCAGTCTAAATTATCGTACTGAAATTCAGGAATAAAAAGGAAACAAAATGAAAGAACTCACAAAGGTAGAAGAAATCCTCCTGATTGCCATCTGGAAGCTCAAAGGCGAAGCATACGGAGTAAAGATCAGGCAATATGTTACAAGTCTCATCGGAAAAGAATTCACTTACGGAAATCTTTACAGCGCCTTAAATCAGTTAACACAGAAAGATTATGTGTCCAAATCCGAAGGTGAATCATCCCCGGAACGACGCGGCAGGCCGAAAATAACTTATACACTTACCTCTGAAGGAATTCAGGCTCTGAAAGAGACACGCGAGATGAATGAATGTCTCTG
>CAZEXO010000282.1:0-4993 GCA_964516545.1 uncultured Melioribacteraceae bacterium | reverse complement strand
ATAAGATGAAAAATATTACTCAAAATATATCCTCTTCGTTCATAGATTTGAAGAATTATAAACTTCCTGAAGCAACGAATAAACGACTCGGCGTGCATACAATTTACAGACCTTTGCCGCAGAAAGATGAGGGAGTTGATTTCAACATTTATGATTACGAATCGATTTTTGCCGACCCCGAAACGCGCCGGATAATCCGTGAGGGAAAAACCATCGGATGTTTTTACATTGAGTCGCCCGGAATGCGTTCACTTTTACGGCGGCTGGACTGCGACACTTTCGAGATGCTGACGGCGGCGAGTTCGGTGATAAGACCCGGAGTTGCCGAAAGCGGTATGATGCGCGAATTTGTTGAACGCCACCGCAACCCGAAACTCCGTAAATATCTCGTGCCTGAAATGGAAAAATATCTCAGCGAAACTTACGGCGTTATGATTTATCAGGAAGATGTTATAAAAATTGCTCACCACGTGGCGGGACTTACACTTGAAGAAGCCGATTTGCTGCGGCGGGCAATGAGCGGAAAATTGCGTTCGCACGACGCCATGAAACGCCTTGCCGAAAAGTTTTACGAATCATGCCGTGAAAAAGAATTTTCGGATTCAGTTACGAAAGAGTTGTGGCGGCAGATTGAGTCGTTCGCGGGATACGCTTTTTGTAAGGCTCACAGCGCTTCGTTTGCTTTACTTTCATTTCAGGTAGCTTATCTAAAAGTACATTACCCGGCAAAATTTATGGCAAGCGTTCTGAGCAACCGCGGCGGGTTTTACTCGGCGGCTGTTTATGTGCAAGAATCAAAACGGCTTGGACTGAAAGTTCTGCTTCCCTGCGTGAATGAAAGTGAGTACGAGTACGGCGCCGACGAAAATAATATTCGCATTGGGTTGATGGCAATTAAAAATCTTTCCCGTAACTCCATGGAAAAAATTGTTATCGAACGCGAACTTAACGGCAAGTATAAATCTCTCGCGGATTTTCTGGCGCGCACAAAACTTGCTTACGAGGAAACAGCCATTCTTATCAAATGCGGAGCTATGGATTGTTTCGGTCAAACGCGCCCGACACTCATGCGACTGCTTGATATTTACCTGAAACACCGCCGGCTGCTTGACGATAATTATTACAGTCTTTTTGCTAACGAAAGTTTTAAGCTGGAAAAAGAAGTTGTTACTGACCGTCAGTATAGTCTTGAAGAAATCTGCGCTGTTGAGTATGAAACATTCGGTTACATGGTTACGCGTCACCCGCTTTATTTTTTTCGTTCGGTTACGGAACGCCCCTCGATTATCAAGGCGAGAGATATGCACAGGTATGACGGCAAAACAATCAAGATGGTCGGCTGGTACATGACCTCGAAACGTATAAAAACGAGGAAAGGGGACATAATGAAATTTCTTTCCCTCGAGGATTTAACAGGTACTTTTGAAGCGGTGATTTTTCCGAAAGCTTACGAGCAGTACGCTGAACTCACCATGTCCATGGGACCCTATTTAATATTGGGTAAAGTCGATATGGAAACGGGACCGAATATTGTTGTTGAAAAACTCGCCGTGCTTTCAGCCAAAGAAGTTCTTTCCGTCACGCAAAAAGACAGCGCTGAAAATAACTGGTACGGCGACGTTGAAAAAATTCACGAGGATGAGTTTGATATTGTTAAATCGCTCGACGCGGAGAAGTTGAGGAGAGCGTATTTATAATCTTACTCTCAGAAGAGTAAGAATAAGAATAAGAGTAAGAATAAGAGTAAGAATAAGAATGAAATAAAGAATGGAATAATTTGTTCTTCAAAAATTATTTTTCAATTGAACAGATAATTTCGTTTATTTACAGAGTTATTTTTGGTTTTTTCGTGGGGGGAAAATAGAAAATAATCTTTTTTGATACTCCTCCCGATTAACCTTTCGATGATTTCGAGAAATATATAAACAGGTTTGTTACATCTGTCAATAATTACTTACCTGAAAAAATCGTTCGTTTACATATTTTAAAAATTTCGACTCAATAAATTTCCCCGGGATAATTCGAAAGGATTATCCTGACGGACTACCCTCCGGGATTCCCCCCGAGTTCCGGAGGAATTTTTTCTCACAAGAGCATTTCATTCATTCTCGTAACAAAAAAGAATTACAAATTTATTATCTTTCTTCCGTTAAAATCAGAAGGAAAATAATATGGCAAAGTTATCATCATTCGACATTGTTTCGGAAGTGGATTTTCAGGAAGTGGATAACGCGGTGAATCAGGCGATAAAGGAAATACATCAGCGTTTTGATTTGAAAGATTCAGCAACTGAAATTACGCTGAACAAAAAAGATAAATTAATAACAATCAACACGAAAGATGATTATTCCTATAAACAATCGTTTGATATCATCCAGTCCAAATTTATTAAACGAAAAGTATCAACAAAATCACTTCAGCCAAAGGAACCCGAACCGGCAGCACACGGACGAATTAAAGTCATAATTAATCTTCAGAGCGGTATTTCAAAAGACAACGCGAAATTAATTACCAAGATGATCAAAGACATGAAACTAAAAGTCAACGCCCAGATTATGGATGAAAAAATCCGCGTGCAGGGCTCAAAAATCGACGACCTTCAGGAAGTGATTAAAGCCGTGAAAGAAGCCGAATACGATTTCCCAACTCAGTTTGTAAATTATCAGTAAGTAATCGTTTTCATACTTTGAATTTACTCAGTAATAATTACGCTATTAATTCACCCTGTCTTTATCTATAAATATAATGGTCCGTCAGGTCCTAATGGTAAACCGATAACCATCCATGTAATAAGAATCAAAATCCAGAAGAGTAGGAAAAATACTGTGTAAGGAATCATGGTGGAGATGATAGTTCCTATTCCATATTTCTCATCATATTTTTGTGAAAAAGCAACAATCAGTGCGAAGTAACTCATCATAGGTGTAATAAGATTAGTTACTGAATCACCGATTCTGAAAGCTGCCTGTGTCAACGCCGGGTGATAACCCAGAAGCATGAACATTGGTATAAAAACAGGCGCCATTATTGCCCACTTTGCCGAAGCGCTACCCATGAAAAGATTAATAAAAGCTGAAAGAAGTACGAAGGCAATTATGAGCGGGATGCCTGTTAATCCTATGTTTTTTAAAAATTCGGCTCCGTCGATCGCGAGAATTAATCCAAGGTTGCTGTACTTGAAGAAATATACAAACTGTGCGGCGAAAAACACAAGTACGATATATGTCGATAATGTTCCCATACTTTTTATAACATGTTTCATGAAATCCTTGTCGCTTTTTATTGTACCGACAACAAGTCCGTAAATCAATCCGGGAACAAGAAAAAAAACGAGGATTCCGATAATTATACCATCAAAAAAAGGTGAGTGAAGAACTTCGTTTGTCTCTGGATTTCTGAATACTGATCCTTCAGGCGCAACGGTAAAAACTAAACCGACAATCACAATCAGAAGTCCCACGAGAGCCCATTTTAATCCTTTCTTTTCATCGTTGCTTAATTCTTCGACAGACAGGCGTTCAGCGTTACCGGTATATTTACCGAGACGCGGTTCAACTATTTTTTCAGTAATCCATGTACCGACAATAACAATCATGAATGCGGAAATGAACATGAAATAAAAATTTACTGCAACGTTTACGGTTTCGGAGGGATCGATAATTTGCGCCGCCGATTGTGACAAACCTGCAAGGATCGGATCAACCGAACCGATAAGAAAGTTTGCGCCGAATCCGCCGCTGACTCCGCAAAATGCCGCCGCCAGTCCTGCCATCGGGTGTCTTCCTATCGCATGATAAATCATAGCTCCGAGTGGAATAAGAACAACATATCCGGCTTCACTTGCCAGATGTGAAACTACACCGGCTAACACAATTGACGCAGTGATTAATTTCTTCGGCGCGTTGAGTACGAGCGCTTTTATCATCGCGGTAAATAATCCAGATCCTTCTGCTACTCCGATTCCGATCATTACCGTTAACACGTAACCAAGCGGAGGAAAGTTAACAAAGTTGTACATTATGTTTGTATACATCCACCGAATTCCATCGGCGCTAAATAAACTTTTTACAGTTATTATTGATTGATCGGCAGGATGAACGGCGCTTAAACCGGAGAGATCACCAATCCAGGACACGACCGCGACAAGCAGAGCAAGTAATCCGAAAAGCGTAGCCGGATGTGGTAATTTATTTCCTACTTTTTCAATTATATCCAATGACTTAGTAAATATCTTCGAGATGAATGTTTTCATACCGGCTGATCTCCGAAATTAAAAAATATTATTCCTGATTAAAAAAAAAATCACTGTGGAATTTACATGGGGGCGTTCTATTTCTGAAATTATATGCGATATAACAAATCCGTAATTTCTATATCATAATTGACGGGAAAGATAAACCTCATTTAAAATAATTGCAAGTATGCTGGTAACGAAAATCATCTATTGGGGAGATATCAGCATTTGAAAAAGTATTCCTAAAATAAGCTGGCTGCACTTTTCTGAGGACATTCGGTTACATTGGATTTATGTTATTTTTGAATGGAAAAATTATAACTGGTCGGGGTGATCCCGTATTTGCTGGACGACCTCTGCCTGTGCTGTAGTGAGATTAATTTTTCAATGAACTTTCTACTCTTCATTTTTTTTATATCCAATTCAGCATTGTTGGCATCGATATTTGAATCAAACTCCTGAGTGAAAACAATTTCCCAGGGGACTCCGTGTCGAGTAGATTTAGTGTGTCCTGAATTATGTTCCTGAAAACGACGAGCCAAATCGTTTGTATGTCCGACATAAAATTTGCCAGTCTTTGTACTTTTGAGAATATATGAAATGAATTTCATGATCAAATGAGAGAAGTAAAAAGAAGAGTCGGGGTGATAGGATTTGAACCTACGGCCTCTTCGTCCCGAACGAAGCGCGCTACCGGGCTGCGCTACACCCCGAAAAAAACACAACATAAAAAAAGAACTACAAAAAATATTTGAACCT
>CAZEXO010000281.1:4479-5034 GCA_964516545.1 uncultured Melioribacteraceae bacterium | reverse complement strand
AGTTATGGAGTTGATTTTATTATCCGGCAAAGGTGAATTTTCAGTTGTGAAATGTTGCCACGTTTGTGCTTCCAGAACACAAAGGGATAATAAAATCAGAATAGTTAGATTCCTCATAAATTCTCGCAGTGTTTTTTATTTTAAAAGATTCATTTTAATAGATTGTACTACTTTATTATTTCCATTCATAACAGTCAGGCGGCAAATATATATACCACTTGTAACTTTTTTATTTGTATGATTTGTAGCGTTCCATTCAACTTTATGTGTTCCTGAATTCATCCTTCCGTCAGTCAATGTTTTAACATGTTTTCCAAGTACGTCATAAACTTCAAGAGAAACTGTTGCAGCTTCATTTAGGGTGAAGGAAATATTTGTTGAAGGATTAAACGGATTCGGGTAATTCTGATGTAAAACATATCCAGTCGGTATGTTATTTTCATCCGTCTTTTCGATATCAGTGGTTGATTGGTCAATCTGAATTAATTCAATTCCGTTACCGGTTCCGAGATTACGGCTGTATTGTTTATCAGTTGGATTATTCCAGTGTTCATT
>CAZEXO010000281.1:2077-4469 GCA_964516545.1 uncultured Melioribacteraceae bacterium | reverse complement strand
GTGCCATCACCTTCAGGATCATAGGTAAATCCTGTCGGCCAGTAGGAAGGATCAGCAGCCTGACGAAGGTAATCAGTTGTTCCCTGCATGTTAGGGAAGTTTACTGTAATATAAGTTGGTATGTTTCCCCAGACTGTTTCAATTTCTCTTGAACCGTCATATTCAGTGCTAAGGAAATCCCAGGCAACCGATTCAATTGCAACCATATCCTGTGATAAGAATATCGATGAGGTCCAATCATTGTTGAAAGGAGCCATTGCCCATTTGGTCGGAGGCTGAACCGCTTCAGAGCCGGCAAATAGAGCGTCAAGAAGGAAGAACACGGTGTTTCCACCAAGCTTTTCGTGACCCATTAAATCAACCTGAACTCTGTACATCCCTGATTCTGTACGTGTGGCAGGTCCTTCATTTGGAGCAACAAGTCCGGGATGTAAATGATCTGCGCTTGAACGGGTGTGTGAACCGAAATGATTTTTCGCGAAAACAGTAATACCGGCACGCGCATGAGCTTTAAGAGTAGGAACATTAATTAAGTAATCAGCATCGTTCATCACAGTATATATCTTATCACCTGTAGTATTAAGTACACTTCCGTGATCTGAATATTTTATAACATCGGTAGCAGTCGGCTGCGCTTTTTCGCGCCCTGTTGTGCCCGCGTTATCAATGTAATGTATGTTCGGGAACTCAGCATACCATTTATTATAGTTGTGATTGTAGATGTATTTCATGGGATCGCCGATTGAAATATCTTCCTGAGCTACTCCATAAACATTCACTAACTGACGGAGAAGTGAAAGAATCAGTTGTGGTGAAGTTTCCGCAAGAGCGTAATAATTATTCTTAGCTTTTTCATTATTAATAACATTTCCGCTCCAACCGGAATTCGCGTTTATTTTTATAAAGATTTTCTCGCCAATCTGGTAACCACGGTCAAGACCATGTCTCTGATTATTGAAATATTTGAACATCATGTCCCAGGCGTTAAAATCTGTTTCAGCGTCCGTCAGAGATTTAATCGCGCTTGAAAGCATCTTATCAATCTCGCCCTGATCATTATTCTTATCAAGAAAATATCCATCGCTATTACTGTCAGCGACTTCATTCCAAGCCCACGGACTAGATTTTGGTATATATAAATTTGTACAGTTTTCATTAGTAGCATGAGGATTCCAGACCCATACAACGCGACCGGGATTAACTCCTTTTGCTGCACCAATCGGATTATTCGGTATCACTGTTTCAATTTGCTGCGAACCGGCGAATAAAGTTATTCCGCTTTGGCTTGCTGTGAATAATGTAAAAGAAATTCCAAGTACTAAGAACATAACGGCGAGCGTGTAAGATGATTTTGCGAATGCCGTTTTCATCTTTTTAAATGCTGTAACAGATGCTATTAAACCAAGAATCCATAATACAAAACTCGAAGCCATAGGAGCGGCAACTTTCATACATGGATATGACGCCCTACTTGGTTTTGGAATTACTCTTATTAAAAACCAGATTAACGAACCAGCTCCTATCAGAGGAAGGATTATTTTTCCCCAACCGTTTTTTATTTTATTAAATAATCTGCGTATTGAATCAGCAGCCTGTTTTAGGAGTGAGTTTAATTGTGCCATTTAGGTATCCTCCGTGAGTAAAAATATTTTTAAGCAGATACAGAATTGCAGAAATTACAATTGACTTACAAATGTTAGAGTTTCTATAACGCTGATTTTATTGACTTATTTATATACATCACTAATATACAAAAATCATTAGCAAACATTTGTGATTATTTTCTGCACAGGAACTTGTAATAAGATTGCTCATTTCATATTACAATCATAAAATAAAAAAAATCCGGCAGAACAATTAAACTTGTGACAATTCTTTACAAATAATTAATGGTTTATTTTATGCTAAAAGTTCGTGTTGAAAATCATCGTGAAGAGTTTTATTTTTTTCAGGTAAACAGCTGGATTATTATGCTAGATGAAAATTCCATACTAGATAAATTAAGAAGATGCTGGTCTGCCGGTTCAAGTTCGTTGTGGTCTGAAGAAAACTCTGCAAGAGGGCAATGCGGCGTTACTTCGATTGTTATCCAGAAAATATATGGCGGTGAAATAAGAAAAACTAAGACACCCGATGGTCAGTGGCATTTTTATAATATTATTGATAATTGTCGTTATGATTTCACCAGCGAACAATTTTTTTCAGGCATAGAATATCTCGATATTCTTTCATCGCCTAAAGAAGCGTTTAAAGATACAAATGCCAATCAGATTAGCTATCTTATGAATGAGTTTTCTAAAAACCTCAATCGGAAGGAGGAATGATGTTTCGCGATTTAAGAAGAAAAGACAGAGCTTTGAATGTGGATGACATAAGCAGAATATTGGAGAAT
>CAZEXO010000281.1:0-2067 GCA_964516545.1 uncultured Melioribacteraceae bacterium | reverse complement strand
TCGCAACTGTCGGCTGCGATGGTTATCCTTATGGCGCACCTGTAAGTTTTGTATATCATAACAACTCGGTTTATTTTCATTGTGCCATGAACACCGGGCACAAACTTGAGAATATAAAAAACAACGATAAAGTATGTTTCACAGTGGTTGGAAAAACAGAAGTACTTGCCGAAAAATTCAGCACCAAATATGAAAGTGTTGTTCTTTTCGGCAGAGCTGCTGAGATCTTTGATGAAGAAAAAGAAAATGCTCTTCAACAATTAGTAATGAAATACTCGCCGGATTTCCTTGAGAAAGGGAAAAAATATATAGAGGATGAAAATCACCTGACATCAGTAATAAAGATTGAGATTGAACATATCACCGGAAAAGCAAGAAAGTAACTTTAATCAAATATCAGCAGGTATTAGTAATTAAGAAAAAATCTTTTCATAACGCTCTTAACACTCACGATTTATTTTTTGCTTAAAACCACTTCATAAAGGAAATATATTACTATCTCTCTGTTTCAGCAGATGTTGTCTTACTTCTTAGCTCAATCATTCGATAATTTTAAATATGTGTTACTCAAACCAGGCAAATTATTTGTTGTTAACTTAAAGGCAGGATGTAAAATTATGCCTTCCTGACTCTGAATACATAGATAAAAATTTTCAGAGACAGGAAGACATCAAATAATAAATTATTTAGAGATGATATCCAGTAACTCAACTTCGAAGAGTAAAGTTTTATACGGTTCGATGGTTGGCGGTTGTCCTGATTCGCCATAGGCAAGATTATAAGGAATAAATAATTCGAGTTTGTCACCTTTGCTCATTAATTGAAGAGCTTCAGTCCAACCCGGAATTACGCCGGTAACCGGAAATGTAATTGGTTCATTTCTCTTGATTGAACTATCAAACTCATCGCCATTGATAAAGTAACCTCTGTAGTGAACAGAAACCTGATCTTTTTCAGTAGGTTTCGGACCATTGCCTTTTTTCAGAATTTTATATTGAAGTCCGCTCGGAGTTGTTATAACTCCTTCTTTCAATTTATTTTCACTAAGGAATTTCTCGCCTTCTGATTTATTTTTCTCTCCGTCTTTGCGTAATTTATCACGTTGTTTAGTTACCATTTCATTTTGAAATGCTGTGAGAACTTCTGCAATTTCCTGATCGGTTAATAATGATGTTCCTGCAATACCGTCTTTTAATCCCTGTACCAATTCTTTCATTGATAAATCCATATCCTGAGAAACAAAATTTTTCCCGATATTATTTCCGATTGCGTAGCTCACTTTTTGTTGCTGAGTTTGTAAATCCTCTTTTGTTACGTCTGATTCCTGGGCGCATGCAGTAAAAGTCAGCATAACCATAAGTAAAAAAACTGTGAATTGTTTCATTAATTCTCCTTAATTTTAAGAAAAGCATTTGTAAAACTATGAGATTACAAATCCATATCCAACTTTAATTTTGGCGGGGAAAATAAATCTACTTCCGATTCTTACAAAGAATTATATCATTAATATGAGTCAATAAATGAAGAGCATTTTCGAGACTCCGATTACATCCTTACCTGAAGCCGACATACATTTAGAGGGAATTAAGGCTTTCCTCTCCCAGGGAGAAAATCATCAAATTATTTTTATGGAATTTGAGAAAGATGTACTTCTGCATGAGCACAGTCATGAAGCGCAGATCGGTTTTGTGCTGGAAGGGAAAATTGATTTAGTTATCGACGGTAAAAAAAATACCTTTAATAAAGGAGACCGGTATTTTATTCCCAAAGGAATAAAACATTCAGGGAAAATCTATGCCGGATATGCAGACATAACTTTTTTTAATGAAAAAAACCGATACGAACAAAAAATATAGGAGGCGTTATGAAAAATCCAGTATACTTTTTATTCTTGTTAATTCTTGTCTCTGCTATGCATGCGCAGACGAATCAAACAAGTGAAAAACAAATTATGAAACCGGTTCTCATTGTAATCGACACGCAGAACGAGTTTATGCAATACATTGATCCGGCTGATTTAAGAATCGGTCTTGATATGATTAATTGGGCTATAGGAACTTTCAGATC
>CAZEXO010000280.1:0-5046 GCA_964516545.1 uncultured Melioribacteraceae bacterium | reverse complement strand
AACATGAGTTTTTCAAAGAAACCGGGATCGCTAACTTTAACCAGCGAAGTTGGGGATGTGTCCGAAGCTACCAACAATGCTAAGAATATTCTGTTACAGAGTGCAAACAACGATTGGACAGTTGAAACAAAATTGGTTTGCTCAAGAATTCCATCTCAACCTGAAAATGCAGGAATCCTGGTTTATGAGAATGATGATAATTTTGTAAAACTGATGTTCAGGGCTGTTATAAAAACAACCAGATCGGGAATGTCGAATGCCCCACAAGCTCAACCGGGAACTGTTGACCTCATTTATGAAGAAAATGGTATAACTAAATCACTGGCTAGTTTCAATCTTAAAGAAGAAATTGTTGGTGATAATTCGTTAATTCTCAAACTGAAAAAAGTGGGAAGTATTTATACAGCTTTCTATTCGCTGGACGGGAAAAAATACGAAACTCTTGGTTCCGCTGATATATTGTTGAAAGATATTAAAGCCGGATTGATAGTCTGTGACGGCATTGTGACACAATATATGAAAAGTACTTTCTGGTTTGATTCGGATACCACAAAACCGGATACTCCTTTTGGTGTCTCTTTTGATTATTTCAGAATTACGAATAGCGGACTTGAATAAATATAATTTGTGAGTGAGTTAATCAAATAGTTATTCTTAAAAGAAGGGATTTACATATGTTAAAAAAATATCTCCTGGTTTTATGCATGATATCATCGTTAGTAATTCCTCAACAAAAAGAACAAGTTGAACTTGGTAAACTAAGTACCGGAGTTACGGTTTCATTCATTAAGAATGCTGTTGGATGGGGAATTGAAATTAAGGAAGGTACAATTCCCGGTTTTACTATCCTGGAACCTGTAGAAATTGAATTATTGAAAAATGACAATGAATTTCTAAAACTGAATACCGGATATAAAACCGTAGTCAGATCCGGAAATTATGTTGATTGCGAAGGTGAAATAACATTAGAGGAAAATGCGCTCTTCAGAATATACGATCGATGGAATATAAAAGGTGAAGTTGTTTCTGTTTTTAGAAAAATAGAAGTTCTTGGAAGTTATGAAGGCGGTTTTAATTCGTCGATTATCTTTTCTGTTGATCCAAACATAAAATGGCAGGATATAAATTGCATGGCGCCCGGCGCTTTATATGGCGATCCTTCACACAACGGTGATCGTTCACACGGCGGCACTTTAAACTATGCTGCGAGAAAATTTATTCTCAGAGAAGATATGCTTCCGGCTCCGGTATTTGCGCTCTTATTTAAGAATGGAACGTCAGTTGCTGTTCTTGATCCGACACCAAACGGCGCTTCTACGGTTGAAGAGACAAAAATCAGAAAGGATATTATGACTGATGAAAGATTCCAATTCGGAGCGTTAGGATCCTGGCAAAATGAAGATGAACCGGTAAAATTCGGATTTATATTTCCGGGTACAATGGGATTTTATCCTTTCGGTCCCAACGCTACAAATAATCCAAGATGGATTCGTCGATACCATCCGGTTGAACCGGGAGTTCAGCATAGTTATAATGTTAGTTTCAAATTTGGACAAAACGAATCATTCCCATTAGTTACACGAAATGTTTGGCGATGGGCTTGGGAATCATTACAACCCCAGGTTAATAAAATTGATGTAGAACAGATGCGCCGAATCCTGACTGATCACATGGCTGAACAGGCAACAACAATTGACGGAAGAACAAATATACCTTTTGCCGTTGCTACATATGATACTTCTGATCTTCAATGGAACAGAACCATGACTGTTATGGGATTTGTCAGCAAGAACCTTGAATGCGCTGATCAGTTGTTACGAGAAAGCGATCGCGATGCTACAGAACGAGGCGCAAATATGCGGAAGATTGGTTTATCAATTATTACATCATTCATTCAGGCGCTTAACAAGATACCACTTGAAGCGAGCGGATATGATATTGCAACCGGAAAACCCTGGGTAGGTGAACATCAGGAGTGGCTGGCGCACTGGTTACGAAATCCTTCGGAGGGTATGCGGACGATTATTCGTATATACAGACGCGAACGAGCAAATGGTCGACTCCATCCTGAATGGTTCGAATGGGTGAAATCATATGTTGATTGGTTAATTGAACAGCAACGGGATGATGGATCATTTCCTCGCCGTTGGAAACCCGGAAGCAGCGAAGTAGCGGAAGAAACCGGAACAACGAGTTATTGCCCTGTTCCTTTATTAATTCTGATGTCGGAGGAAACAGGTGATGATAAGTATAAAGAATCAGCTATTAATGCAGCTGAGTATGTTTGGGAAAACTGGGGACAGCGTGGATTATATGTCGGTGGAACTAACGACAATCCTAACATAACTGATAAAGAAGCAGGGATGTTAAGTCTGGAAGCTTTCCTAAGCCTTTATGAAAATACAAAAGAAAATAAATGGCTTGAAAGAGCGAAAGCAGCCGCGGATTATGCTGAAAGTTGGATTTGGATTTGGAATCTTCCTATGCCTGCTGACGCGGAGGATTCTCAACTTCACTGGAAGAAAGGAATTTCTACTGTAGGTTTACAGGGAATAACCTGTCGGGGAGTCGGCGGTGTTGATGAATATATGGATTGGTCTGCGCCAAGCTACGCAAAACTTTTTAAGTACACCGGCGAAAAACATTATCTTGATGTCGCAAAAATTCTTTTACATAACACGAAAGCAATGGTTGCTGTACCGGGTCGTCTTTACGATATGAAAGCAATCGGTTTTCAACAAGAACATTGGGGATTAGGTCCCGGCTGGAAAGGACGAGGAGTTGGCGGACACCGATTCTGGTTGCCCTGGATCTCAGCTAATCACTTGTATAGCATCACAGGTTTGGAAGAATTTGATTTGGATCTGTTCAAACAATTAACAGACTCGAATCAGTAAAAAGATTTATCTTTTCATGGTAGAAAAAGTAGTAAATGTTGTTTCGGATATTATACATTTACGAGTGTAATTATCTTAATGACGATGCAATTGATTTGGTTGTGAATGTAATGGATAAAGGTATGTCTTTGAACAATCGAGAAGGGCTGAATAAAACTTGAAATACAATTTGAAATATATAATAAACTATATTCCAGATAAAGTTACGATAAACATGAGAACAAAAATGTTTCTGCCAATTATTCTGATATCGATAGTGATTCTTACTGCATGCGGAATAGAACAACAAGTAGTTAAAAAAGAACTTGTTCCGACAATAACTATTCCAGAGCCGGAGGGATCGAAGGGATTTGGTATGCCTCAAAAAGATAAAGATGGCAATCCTATTCCGAGAGGACCAAGAATCAGTGCAAGTGTTACTGATCCGAGGGAGATGGTCGCCACAAACAAGGTTTTATGAAATTGATGATTCAGGTGATAAATTAATTCTTGAAACAAGATATAATTTCAAATAACAGAATTTTTATAAGGAAATAAATCATGAAAAAAATTACCATACTTATTTTATTATCGTTAATGTGTTTTTCAATTCCTACTTTGTCTCAAACAAAAGAAAAGAAGAAAGTTGTTCGCGGAGAACAAGCTCCGTTAGCCGATCCCGGACAGAAAAATTTCGGCGGTGCTCCTCTTACCGGAACAAACCCAATGATGAGAAGACCACGTCCTGAACCGCAAATCGTTACTATTCCATTGGATTCAATAAGAATGAGCGATCCTTTTATCTATCCTGATAAGAATACTAACACATATTACTTAACCGGTACAGGTGGACGTCTTTACAAGAGTACAGACTTAAAGATGTGGACCGGTCCATATAAAATCATAGATTTGACCGGAACATGGATGGACGGACAATGGGTAGCCGCTGCTGAAATTCATCATATCGGAGATAAGTATTATTTAGCCGGCACATGGAATGACCATAATAACCTAATCGAAAATATTCCACGCCGTTACAACGTGCCAACTAATCAGACACAACTTTTAGTAGCCGATTCTCCTGAAGGTCCTTTCACGCCGTTAGTAAAAGAGTATGATTTTTGTCTCGGTCCTGAGGATTGGGACATAATTGATGGTACGCTTTACACAGAGAATGATACAACCTACATGGTATTTGTTCATGAGTGGACTCAAATAATTGATGGCACAATGGATTTTATGCCTCTCTCAAAAGACCTTACACACCGCACTGCTGAACCCACAACAATATTCAGAGCAAGTGAAGCTCCGTGGTGCAAAGAGATGAATAGTATTGGTGAAGCAACGTTTGGTATGAAAATGCCGGGATGGGTTACAGACGGACCTCAACTCTTCAGAACACAAACAGGAAAACTGGGAATGTTATGGGCAACCTGGGGAGTGAATAGATATTTGCAAGGCGTTGCTTATTCTGAATCAGGTACAATTCGCGGTCCATGGATTCAGGATGATAAACCTTTAAAAGATGATAACTCTGGACATGGAATGTTGTTTTATACATTCGAGGGGAAACGATTATTAATTATTCATCATGCAGAAGGAAATGGTCCTCGTAAGCCACAGATTTACGAGATAGATGATTCCGGTGATAAACTTGTGCTTGGACCACGGTATAATCCTTAATCAAGTAGACGATTGAGAATTTATGACGTTGTCTGTGAAATGCACATGAATGCTCGATAATTATTATCAGCAAATATATCAATTCATCAATAATAATTGTGATAGGAGAAAATATGAAAACCAGTATTTCAATTCTAATGTTGTTGGTCTTTTGTTTTACAATTAATGCTCAAACGCTCGACGGAAAATGGAAAGGTAAAATGGGAACACCAGATGGCGATTTCGAATTAACATTCACATTTAAAACAGACGAGACTTCATTGAGCGGCGATGTTTCCTCCCCGATGGGAACTTTAACGATTGAAAACGGAAAAGCAAACGGAAATGAATTTTCTTTTGATGTTAACTTTAACGGTCAGGTAATAAGCCATTCGGGAAAATTGGATGGTAATATTATCAAATTAAGTATGCCTATGATGGATGAACCGATGGAATTAAACAGAGTTTTGGATAAATCCAAAATCGATGGTAAATGGATTGGTAAGGT
>CAZEXO010000279.1:0-5063 GCA_964516545.1 uncultured Melioribacteraceae bacterium | reverse complement strand
ATGAAAGCAATATATTTTGTATTTTCATTCTGCCAATAATCGCGCCATCCTTCGGGATTATTTTTTTGTTTGAATAATTCTTTGGTTGCAGAGACGTAACCAAGAACGGCTTCAAACCAGACATAGAGAACTTTACCTTCAGCATTTTCCAAAGGTACTTTTATTCCCCAGTCGAGATCCCGCGTAACAGCTCTGTCTTTTAAACCATCCTTAAACCAGCCGTAACAATATTGGAGTACATTATCTTTCCATACATATGTTTTATTCATTTCATCTATATACTTCTGCAACCTCTCCTGATATTTTCCCAGCGGGAAAAACCAGTGTGAAGTTTCTTTCAACTCCGGCGTTTCACCGGTAATTTTGCTTTTGGGATTCACCAATTCTGAAGCGTCGTATAACGCGCCGCATTTTTCACATTCATCGCTTCGAGCTTCTTCATAACCGCATTTCGGACAGGTTCCTTCAACATAACGATCGGGCAAAAACATTTTTGCTTTTTTATCATAGAATTGCATAGTCTTTTTTTCAACAAGTAAACCCTGCTTATGATAACTTTTAAAGAAAGTCTGAGCGGTTTCATGATGAACAGGCTGACTTGTCCGTGAATAAATATCGAATGACATCCCGAATTTTTCAAAAGCCTTTTTGTTTTCGTTATGATAGCGATCTATCACATCCTGAGGTTTTATTCCTTCTTTATCAGCAGTTATGGTAATCGGAACGCCATGCTCATCCGAGCCACAAATGTAAATAATATCATCGCCTTTGAGTCGTTTGTATCTGACATAGATATCAGCAGGAAGGTAGGCGCCGCTGAGGTGCCCAAGGTGAATTTTCCCATTTGCATAAGGTAGCGCTGATGTCACAAGTATCTTTTCGCGTTTCAATTTTTCATCCAGATTTATGTAAAATAAAGAACAAATATAAGAAAATTTTGTTTCCTGTTGATATTACAACAACGACTTATAAAATATCAACCAAAGTTATTTTGAAGTTGAGATCCTGCCCTGCCAATTGATGATTAGCATCTAAAATTACCTCATTTTCTTTCACTTCGATAATTGTCACCGGCACGGGATTTCCCTGCTCATCCTGAAGATAAATCTGATTCCCCGGTATTAGGTCCATACCATCCGGAAATCTTTCTTTCGGGAATGCAATCATTAATTCTTCCATCCTCGGACCGTAGGCTTCTTCCATGGGAATTTTCACATTGACGGTATCGCCAACATTCATTCCGTTTACTGCATCATCAAAACCTTTAATCACCTGACCGGCGCCAAGATCGAACTCAAGCGGCTCACGTCCTTCAGACGAATCGAATTTTGTTCCGTCATCGAGTGTACCTGTATAATGAACCTGAACTTTATCGCCGTTTTTTGCTGTAGACATAACATCTCCTTTTTATAAAATATTAAACGTAAGCAGAAAAAATTTTGAGATTAGAAGCAGGACATAGCAGATAGGAAAAAGTGCATCACAAAAAAGTTTCAGACTTAACAAATATGCGCCTTGCGAAGATAAGGATGATTCGTTAAAAATAAAAATCCGGGGAACAGACCCCCGGATTTTTCACCCTTCAATTGCCCTATACATATCGTCAATTAAATCTTTGTAACGCTCTTCTATCAATTTTCTTTTGAGTTTGAGAGACGGCGTCATCTCTCCGCTTTCAATCGAAAATGGTTTGTCGAGAATCGTGAATTTTCTCACACGCTCGAAATTTGCCAGTTTACTTTGGAACTGAGCAAGATCTTTTTCAAGCAATTCATAAATTTGTTTAAGTCCGGTTAATTCTTTAGGGTCGCTGTATGGAATTCTGTGAGCATCTGCATATTCCGATAGAGCTTCGAAATCAGGAACAATAAGAGCGGTTAAAAACATTCTGCGATCGCCGATAAGAACAAACTGTTCAATGTATTTACTCGCCAGAAATAAATTTTCAATCGGACTAGGAGCTACATATTTTCCGCCTGAAGTTTTAAACAAGTGTTTTTTTCTATCGGTAATTATTAAAAATCCTTCAGCGTCAAAAACACCAATATCACCGGTATGTAACCAACCGTCTTTAAGAACTGCTTCGGTTTCTTTTTTATTTTTATAATAGCCCTGCATGATATTTGGTCCTGCGGCGAGAATTTCTCCGTCCTTAGCAATTTTAATTTCAACGCCCGGCATAGTTTTGCCGACAGTTCCGAATTTGTAATCGTTTAATCTGTTTGCAGCTAATACCGGTGATGATTCAGTCAATCCGTAACCCTCAATAACAGGAATTCCAAGTGCTTCAAAAAACTCTCCGTTTTCTCTTGGTAATGCTGCGCCGCCGGAAATAAAAAATCTTAATCTGCCGCCTGTTTTTTGGCGTAGTTTGGAATAAACCAATTTGTCGGCGAGTTTTCTCTTAAGAGATAAACCAAGAGGAACCCCTGCCGCGTTTTTTTTTGCTTCTGCATATTCTTTACCGGTATTGATTGCCCATGCAAAGATTTTCTGTTTCTTTGGGGATTGCGATTCTATGTTTCTTCTGATTTTTGAATACATTCTTTCGAATAATCTGGGTACGGCAGTCATAATCGTCGGATGAATTTCTTCCATATTAATTGACAGTTTTTCGATACTTTCAGCGTAACAAATTTGTGCGCCGCAGGAAAGAGCCGTGTAATACCCGGCCATTCTTTCGAAGATATGGCACAAAGGTAGAAATGAAAGGAAAACATCATTTTGATCTAAATAAAAAATCTCATGAGCTGAAGCAACATTCGACAAAATATTCTTATGTGTTAACATTACTCCTTTTGGCTCGCCAGTTGTACCTGATGTATAAATAATTGTGCATAAATCATTTTCTTTACACAAATCAATATTATCGAGTAAATAACTTCTGTTTCCGTGCTTAAAAATTCTTCCCTTATCCTGAATTTCATGAAAAGCGTATACGGCTTTATCTTCGGTTTTATCACTGTCATTCATTACTACAATAAACTTCAGGTACTTGCAGTTGTTTCTGATCTTCAGAACCTTATTCAGTTGAAATTTATTTGAGACAATAATTGCCGCAGCCTCCGAATTATTAAGAATAAATTCCAGAGTTTCGGATGTTGAAATTGGGTATAAGGGAACATTAACAGCGCCGATAGACATAATCGCGAAATCAGAATAAACCCATTTGGGACGGTTCTCGGCAATTATTGCAACTTTATCCTCTCTCTTAATTCCCATAGCGGCCAAACCAAGAGCAAAACTCTCTGTCTCGCTATAAAGTTTGTCATAAGAAATACCAACGTACTTATTATCAACTTTGTGCTGGAGAACAGGTCTCTCAATTCCCTTGCCGAATTCAAGAGTAATTACTTTAAAAAGATCGGGTATAGTTCTGACGGGTTTTAGTAATGGCATTTTTCTCCTCCAAGAAAATCGTGCGCAATTTAACAGTGTGTCTTATAAGATGCAATAAAAACAAGTACTATAGTCAATTTCGGGTAAGAAATGCCATTAAATTACAGAACAAATCTAGTAATCTTGTGAAAGTCACAGTCAATTATTATGAAATATTACACTGTTTATTAAATCTCTACCGCACCTTTAAGAAATTTTTTCACCTAAAAGACAAACTATTACTTTCCTGATTTGTGATGGTCATTTACATATCAATAGTTGGAATAAAGTTTCGCGGGATAAAAATTTGCATCAGCTGGATAATTTTAACTGAGGTAAGAAAATATTTTTCCATTACTATTCTGATTATCATTTTCTCAAGTCAACTTATTTCTTTATAATTGCACATCGTTTATAATTCTTGGTTGTATGAAAATATTCAGAAAACTTTATGACTGGGTGTTACACTGGGCGCAGACACCATACGGTCCGATTGCCCTTTTTTTATTATCGTTTGCAGAAGCTTCGTTTTTTCCAATTCCACCTGATGCCTTATTAATCGCTCTTGTTTTAGGATTAAGGAAAAAGGCTTTTAACTTCGCCTTAAATTGCACGGTTGCTTCAATTCTTGGAGCGTTACTTGGATATGCCATCGGTCATTTTTTATGGTGGAATATTGACGGTAATTTTTCTGGACTAGCGTTATTCTTTTTCGACCGAATTCCAGGTTTCACTCAACAGATTTTTTATAACGTTCAGAAATTATATGAAGCTTGGGATTTTTGGATTATTTTCACGGCAGGATTCACACCAATTCCTTATAAAGTATTTACCATCACGAGCGGAGCTTTTAACATAAATCTTGTTTTGTTTGTTGTAGCCTCGGTTGTCGGACGCGCCGGAAGATTCTTCCTCGTTGCATTTCTGATTTGGAAATACGGTGATCACATTAAGAATTTCATCGACAAATATTTCAACCTAGTTGTAATCGCTTTCACCCTTCTGCTGATTGGTGGATTTGTATTAATCAGGTATTTACTTTAGTCTTGAAGAGGATCCAATAGATTTTTGCTGCCACGGTTAGACCATGACAGCAAAAAGTATTTTTAACATTTGTGCTAAGCACTGATTTTCCATCACCATTATTATTTTTCATCAAGCTTGAATGTTTTCGTAATTTGAATCTGCGGAGTCGTATTGTATATCTCACGCAGTTTCGAAAGATTTTCTTCATCAATTGAATCCATCAATTCACAGACTTTATTCAGAATTTCAATCTGAACGGATGTTAATTGATTGTTAGCGAAAATATCATCCAATATTGGCGCATATTCAGTAATGGGGTATTCTTTTCCCAGTAATGAGGCTAAATCCGTACAGACTTTTCCAACAATGGAAACCAACCCGGTATATCTGCGTGGAACACCGTATAGATTCGGATCGATTTCATCTTTTTGTAGTTTGAACCATAATTCATTGCTTATATCAAATTTTTCCCGGCTGATATCTATCATGTTCATGCTGGGGTCCACAAGCATCCAACGACCTTCATCCTTATTCCAGACTTCACAAATTGTATGGCTAACATGAAATCCCGGGAAAATATAAGTCGCGTGTCCGGAACGAACCCTGGCCGGAATACCACGGGATTTTAGTATTGATGCCAGTAAAAGTGCATTCTGATT
>CAZEXO010000278.1:0-5087 GCA_964516545.1 uncultured Melioribacteraceae bacterium | reverse complement strand
TTCCATTCCAGTTAAATGAATGAGTTCCGACACTAACTCCATCCGATTCAAATGATTTTATCTCCTGCCCCATTATGTTATAGATTGTTAGCTTTACGTTTGAGGTAACCGGAACTGAGAATTTAATTTCAGTCGTGGGATTGAAAGGGTTTGGATAGTTGCCGAGAAGTTGGATTTTTTCCGATAACATTTCTTCTTCTTGCTTTGATTCTGGTAAATCTTCTTTATCCTGGTTTTGAGAGAAATTATTTTCAACTCCTAACATCCATTCGACTGCTATCAGGTTTTCATTATCTTTATATCCCGACTTCAAATTCTTTAGTTCCCGCTCGGCGTTTTTTATGTCTCCTGAATTATAATAAATGAAAAAATTTCTTAAACCGGCTGTAAGTTCATATTCAGTGCCTTTCTCTTTCAAAATCACTCTGTTATTGATTTCTATTGCAGATTTTATTTTACCTTGCTTTGACAATATTTTTGCTAACAGTAATTCAGAAGTAGTCTTTATTTTATCGGTACTTTTTGTCGATAAAGTAACTTCTCTGATGAAATCCTCAACGGACGATATTCTGTCAGAACTTTGTAATCTGCCAATTTCATTCAGCGCTAATATTGCTTCTTTGGTTTCAGGCGCTTTTTCTATAATTTCTTTAAGAATTTCCAGCGATTCATTTTCACGACCTGATAATCTTAGTTCTATTGCCTCATACAGTTTCTCAGATACTAATCCCGGATCAGAATAATCTTCACCGGATTTCATCATGGCTGAAGGGGCTGATGTTCTGAATGGAGAATAATAAATAGTGCTTGTCACGTCGGCATTCAGTTTTGAAGTTATCTGAATTTGTACTGTTGTATTCCACCAGTTATTAACTGCCGATACAATTGAATTAGACTGAGCCACAACATTATATGACGAGTTTGTATGAATGGAATTATTCTGCGCCCATTGTGTGAAACCTGCCGATACATTACTTCCGCTGGTTGCATAAATTCCATACTGTCCGTTTCTTAATAAATTTTTACCTTCATAATATGGGGTTGGTATCGAGTAAGAAAATATTGGAGCCGCGTCATTTGCGTAGAGACAATAATTGCCTGTAGTACCGTAAATATTATTATACTGAAATTTGCCGTTTGCATTACTTATATAAACAGCATGTGAGGAATTTGCGCTTATTGTATTATGATGCAGATAAGGGTTTGCATTATTCAGAATCGAAACGCCATAGGTGGTTCCTGTGTTATTATTCTCAATAGTGCAATATTGAATTGTAGGCGAGGATCCATTAATTGTTATTGCCCCGGCGCCATATACGCAAACATGGTTGATATTACATCCGTTTAAGTTGCCGCTGCTGCCAGGTTGAAATACAATTCCGCCCCAGGTTGATGAAGTTGTTGAGCCAGTAAAAGTCGCGTTCGTTGCATTTAATGTTCCGTTGACGATTAGTTTTTTGCCGGATGCGAATTTGAGAGTTATTCCTGCTTGGATATCAAACACTTCTCCAGAAGGTATCACAAGATCTTGTGCAAAAGTTCCTCCATGATGTTCGATGAGATATTTACCAGCTTTCTTTGCATTAATGCGACCATTACCATAGTATTGATCCCATCCGACACTACCCATGTCATCGCACGAATTAGTCAATATTGTTATTATCTGATCACGTGTTAGGGAGTTATTGATTGATAAGAGGTACCCGATTAATGAAGTAACAATTGGTGCTGCCTGTGAAGTACCTGACATGTATTGATAATCTGCTCCCGTTCCATAGAATACTAATGGAGAAGTATATTTTTTTGTTGAATAAATATCTTTCCCGGGTGCAGAAAAGTCAATAATGTTTCCGAAATTAGAACCAGATTTTGCTGCAACAGATCCTGTATAAAAGGATTCGATTCCCGACTCATATTTTGTTCCGCTTACAGCTATAACACCTGTATATGCAGCTGGATAAGTGGTGTATGGTAAATCAGGCCATGGATCATCTTCGGGATTAAAATTATAGAACTCGCTACCACTGTTGCCAGTTCTGTTACCAGCGGCCGCTACTAATATTATTCCATTTGAAAGTGCGGAGTTTAGGGCTGTTGTAACTGCACTGGGCATTGTTGTGGGTACTTCTGCTCCTCTTGAAATCCAAGAATTTACTGTAGCTGGTGGAACATCCTCATCGAAATCTAATGAAGTAGCCAATCGTGTAAATCCAAAGCTCATATTTATTACATCAACACCTGTTGTTATTGCTGCTGTAATTGCACTAACGAAATCATCAATTTTTGGTGTCGTATTAAGAAAAATTGTGGGCGGACAAAAATTATAAATCATGTTATTGAAACCTACCGAAGCACCACCTGTACCATTATTATTTTTCGAACCAATCAATCCTGCAACGTGAGTACCATGAGAATTTCCCATTCCATCATCTTTCTTTCCTGTATATGAAGTTGTAGTCATAAAATTCAAATCCGTATGAGCCGTATCTATCCCAAAATCAATAACTCCTATTTTTACTTCTGTAGCTCCCTGTGTATAATCCCAGGCAGCTGGGGCTTGAATAACATCCAAGTGCCACCTGCGTAGATCGAATGCACTATAGGAAAAAACATTGTCGTTGGTTTCGTAAAAGGGCTTCATATACGCTGGAATATAAGCATAGTCAATAAATACACACTCTTCCAGTTCTTTTATAATATTTTCAGTAGAAATAAACTCGGCAAACGTGATGGAAATTAATTGAGAGAAATCAGGTATTTCCCGCCATTCTTCTGTTCTTTCTACCTGTACTTTTGTAACGCCATATTTTGATTCTGGTACAATCTTATGGAATGTATAATCTCCATATTTCTTTAATATTTTCTCAAGTGTCCTTATATAGTCATTATAGCTCTTATTTAATTCATTTTGTTTGTAATCATTTTTCCCTTCTGTGTATGTGAATAATTCGCAATTAAATTTAACCGATACACTCTTGCTGTAAAGAATATTGTCATTTACGTAAGCATCTTTTTTTTCCTTTGAGAGTATGTTGTTGAAATAAGTGTTGTAATCAACAAAATTTTCATTATGAGATTTTTTCTATTCACGTTTAATTCTCCATATTATTTTAGTATAATAATTTTTTCTGCTACTATTTGTTCATGACTTTCAAACAGAATTATATAAACACCATTTGAAAGATTTGTTGAATGTAAATTGTAAGAATATTTTCCGGTTTGTTTAAATTCATCAACGAGAGTTAAGATTTTTTCACCTGTTATAGAATACAAGTTTAGTTTAACATATCCACTAGCACCAACAGAATACAAAATTTGAGCTGTTGGATTTGCCGGATTTGGATAAATATTCATTGAAGAATGAAAGGATAGATTTTCAGATTCCCAATCGATTAAAGATGACACATCTCCACGAAAGTTAAAAATATTTGCATATAACCTGTACTCACCAATATAATTACCATTTTCATCTTCGTTAATAATTTTAGTACCCCGTAAAATCGAAATCACTTTCCTATTAAGAAGGAAGTTTTTCATTTGATTAAGATCATGTCCTGTGAAACCTTCGGACTCAATCTTCAATTTAAAATCATCAGGATTATTAAACTCCCCAAGGATATAATTATAATTCTCCACTGCATTAGGGATTGCAACTCGCGAGACAGCAAGCATAGAAAAAAGATAATTGTCATTATTGTTAATATCTGAAGATTGGAGAGTAGTAAAACCGAATTCGGAGTTTTCTTCAAATAGAATATTACCGTTGTCTTTTGGATTACCATGTTCATCAAACCATCTATAGTAATATTTATTTGTTTGGTTAACACCTATGGAATCCCGACCTATCCAGGTAACACAGAAATCTTTATTCGTACTTTTAATCAAATCCCAAGTAACTGGAGCTGATAATAAATCACCAAATGTTATAGGGAAAAAATCCTTCAACATTGTTCCATTCAAACTGAATAAAGCCCCATAAATTTGTATAGAATATTGTTCACCCCAAAAAATTGTTGTTGCAAGGATAGAATTATCCAACTCAATCATTTTGAGATCCCAGTGTGATTCTCTGTCAATCGGATTAATGTCGTTATCCTCAAATACAATCTCGCCATTAGGCGTAATTATTTTTAAATGTCTTATAGATTTTTCTCCTTCAGGTGTTTCCCACGATCCCCAAGTGATAACAATATTTTCGTTACTCAATAACAGAGTAGAAATTGCATCTGTACCTAAGAAATAATTCTCGGTTGTAACACTTAAGGTGTCGATATCATTCACATCACTTAAAGGATGAATAGTTATGTAGATTTTATTAGTTATTGTTGGAGGATCATTATATCTGCAAATCCAGGTAATAAACATTCTATTATTTTTAATACAAATGTCGGTAGGAGTTTCACTAAGTGTCATTGCATCAACAAATCTTCTGAAGCCGGTTATTTCAATTGGATTACAATAAGAGTTAGTATCTAGTTTTGTATAATACCAATTAGAATCATACTCATTTCTAACAAATATCAAATGAACGTTTTGTTGTTCATCCTTTGCTGCGATAAAGTATTCAGACGAGTCGGAAATGACGAATGAATTAACCTGTGAAAAGACAGATAATTCTGTTAATACAAAGAGCAAAACAACAATTTTTGTTTTCATCTCAACCTCTGGGATATTTGTAATTACTTGTTAATAAAATTTTACCAAACACCTCAGCTATGTAAAACCTGAAGTGTAAGACGATAAGTGGAAAGGAATATATTCGATTTTACTCAGCAAAAGTTTTTTAAAACTATACTTTTACATTATTAAAACACCACGAAGGTAAATAATAAATAAAAACTTAAAAACCAATGTTAAATAATAGTTGGAATTATACAGAACAGATATGTATTTACTTTTTTTGTTATCATTACAATACTGCTTTTAGTAAGAGTTTTCTTCTTTTTGTAATTACTTCTTTCTGTTTTTCCACTATATCCGATTCAAATGATTTTATCTCCTGCCTCAACTGTTGGGCGAATTATCAATTTGCCCAAACAGATACTCTTGATAATTCGTGATCATCACTTCAACATCATCATCTTCGC
>CAZEXO010000277.1:0-5098 GCA_964516545.1 uncultured Melioribacteraceae bacterium | reverse complement strand
AGGTACGGCTAAAGAAAAATCGGCTGTAATTTCCTTTATTATTGACGGAATTCATCCTTACGACATCGGGACATTGATTGATACAGACGGAATAGCTATCAGAACAGGTCATCATTGTACTCAGCCGGTTATGAAACGTTTTAATGTTTCAGCAACAGCGAGGGCTTCATTTGCATTTTATAATACACTCGAAGAAGTTGATAAACTTGCTGAAGGTTTGAAAAAAGTTGTGAAAATGTTTACATAGGATATTCTATGGTTGAAAAAGAATTACTGAAAGACACAGTTATCAAAGTATTAAAAAGTTGTTACGATCCCGAGATACCTGTAGATATATGGGAACTTGGATTAATTTATCAGGTGGATGTTGATGACAATTTTAATGTAAGAATTGTAATGACATTGACCGCTCCCAATTGTCCTGTTGCGGAATCACTTCCCGCGGAAGTGAGGGATAAAGTTAAAGAGATAAAAGGAATCGGAGAAGTAAAACTTGAACTTGTTTTTGATCCTCCATGGGACAAAGATATGATGTCCGAGGAAGCAAAACTGGAATTAGGATTTTTATAATTCTCAAATGAAAGGAAGTATATGTTTCAGATAAATAACAACGCCCCAATGTATGACTCTGAATCGGTTCAACCGATGCGGGATGAATTGGTTTTTGTCGGTTTCAAAGAATTGTTAACAGCGCAGGATGTTGAAAACACTCTTGATGTAACAGACGACAAAACCAAACTTGTAGTAATTAATTCTGTATGCGGATGCGCTGCCGGCAGCGCAAGACCCGGAGCGACTCTCGCGCTACAGAATAAAATAATCCCTGATGAATACTTCACGGTTTTTGCCGGTCAGGACAAAGAAGCTGTTCAGAAATTCAGAACGGATTTCCTTGGACAATTTCCCCCGTCTTCACCCTCAATGGCTTTAATAAAGAATAAAGAAGTACTTTTCTTTTTGCCAAGACATCATATTGAAGGCAGAACTGCTGAAGAAATCGCGGATACTTTAACTTCAGTTTTTGAAGAACACTGCTCTGCTTCGGGACCTTCGATCCCAGGTGAAGATTACGCTAAACTTGTTCATGCAAGAATGTGTGGTTCACATATTCCATTAAATAATTCTCAGAATTAAGCGAAAGATTTATATGAAATTCAGTGCGCAGGAAGAATATGCTCTGAGGTGTTTGATTTCTATCGGAAGATTTTATGGAATAAAAGAAGGAATTACCATACCCGAAATAAGTAAACGGGAAGGGATTACCCAGCATACAGTAGCCAAAACTTTGCGTCAGTTGAGAATCAGCGGTTTTCTGGAAAGTGAAAGAGGGCATACAGGCGGTTATGCTCTCTCACGCCCTCCTGAAGAAATAAAAATCGGGGATGTTTTAATTTCTCTCGGCGGAAAATTATACGATGATAAATTTTGTAATTCACATGCAGGTCTTAATGGTTTATGTCTCAATTCTACTGACTGTTCTATCCGTTCATTATGGCGCATCATTCAGGATGCTGTTGACAATGTAACAAAAGGACTTACCTTAAAAGATTTGCTTGGCTCGGAGAATGATGTTTTTTTAAAAAAAAATTATGACGATATTTCCGAGACAAAAATTTGAAGCGTTATAAAAAATAGTCTTATAACTATTCACTTATTTTTCTCTCTGTATGAATTCTTTGGATTTGATCTGGTAATTTTTTACCGGGTATGGCAATAATTAATTTTGACTGGTTTCTTGCTTTTATATTAAAATTTGTTGTGGCTAATTCTGTTTTTTTTCATAAAAAATTACTATTCTGTTTTCAAAATAAAGGGGTAGATGATATGATTAAAAGAAAACACCTTATGATATTTTTCATCGTCGCAACAACAGTATTATTTTTCAGCATGACTGGTTGTTGCTCAAAAGAAATCCAGAGTCAAAAGTTAAAAACCGGGGTAATTCAAATGACCGGTCATGAGCCGTTTGCTAATCTTACACTTCTGGTTTCAGATTCAGAATCATATTTGCTGGAGTGTAAAGGTGAAATCGAAGAAAAACTAATGGAGAATCAGGGTAGAAAATTTTCTATTGAGTTTTCTGAAATTAAAGAAGAGCTGAAGCATAAAATTCTCGTTGTTACAAAAGCCACAATAATTGAATAAGAATTATCAACAAGAAGGATAAGAAAAATGAAAAAAATTTTATTATTGGTTACTTTTTTCGCTTTAACGATTAGCGTGATTAAAGCAGAAGACATAAAGAAAAATTCTACGGAGTCATCCTCAATAACAAAGTTAAACGCTCAGCCAGTAGATATAAGGAGTCGTTTACAGATTGAAATGAAAGAGCTTGAAGCCAAAGCCAGAGAAACAAATCCTGATGCATTTAATAAATCAAAGACACTTGGTAAAGTTCAGGCTTGGAATTTTCAGGTAGGTTCACAGCATACATTTTGGGCTCGTGATTTTAGAATAACGGATACAGGAGCTGATGGATATTTCTATCAGGTTCCGGCAACCTGCCGAGCTGTGTCAGAATACTGTTATGTGTTTATAGAAAATGCTGTATGGGATAGCTCGCGGGCTAATCAAAACAGCGCGGATGTTATTTCGAACGCATTTAGTTATTCAACACCCGCCGATCCCAATAAAGGTATTTATCATATTGACACTGAAGTATTTGGATTTCCCTATGACGTTGATAATGATCCGAGAATAGTAATTTTGATTCTTGATATTCAGGATGGCTGGAATGGTACTACTAAAACATCTTACACCGGTGGTTATAATCATGTATATAATTCTTTTACTGTTGCTGAAGGCGCACCTTTTAGTAATCAGATGGAAATGTTTTATCAGGATGCCCATCCCGCAGATGCAATAACCGAGGAGGGGTTGCTTAATGTATGCGCCACTGTTGCTCATGAATTTCAACACATGATTCAGAACGCTAGTCATTACCTGAGAAACAGACAATACCAGATTACTTTTTTTGATGAGGGTTGCTCGGAAGTTGCCAGTGTTCTATGCGGTTATCCGGGCAGAGGATCCAGTAAATATCCTGGGGAAACAAATATTAATTTAATCGAATGGAGAAGGGATAATCCTAACATAGTGCTAAATGATTATGAAAGAGCTTTTAGATTTATGCTTTATATGTATGAGCAATTTGGATCCGACTTTTTAACAAAATTTATTACAGCAGAAAAGGACAATAGTCCTCAAACGGGTTATTCTGCATTTGACATTGCCTTTCCTACTTTGGATAATCCAACTACCAGAAGGCGAAAAGATGTTATATGGGATTGGCATTTAGCCAGTGTTGTTGAAAACACAAGTGTCAATTCAAGATGGGGATTCGGCAATGAATTAATCAGCAGAGTAGGTGGTGAGGAAGTAAGATTGCGTAACAGAAATGTAAGCGTGAGCATTGAACCGGGTGGTGCTGTTTTTCTTGACATTCCGTCTGCAACAGGAGTGACTGCTACATTTACATTACCCAATCAATTCGGACCTGAATATGTAAAAATTTATGCTGTAAAATCGAACGGGGATAATAAGGATGTCATTGAGGTTACGCCGAATGTTGAAGTTCAGTTTGCGGATTACGGAACTACATATACTGAACTACAATTTGTTATAACCAGTGCATCGATTATCGATCCTTTTGATCTTACATATAATATTAATGGTACAGTTTCCTCCACTGAACCGGTTAATCAGATTCCTGTTGAATATAGCCTTCAACAAAACTACCCGAATCCCTTCAATCCAACAACAAACATTACCTATTCAATTCCTGAAAGAAGTAATGTATCCCTGACCGTTTACAACGTGTTAGGAAAAGAGATTGTAAAACTTGTTGATGAAAATATGTCCGGCGGAACTTACAATACAACCTGGGACGGAAAAGATAGTTTCGGCGCAATTGTTCCAAGCGGAATTTATTTCTATTCCATTCAGACCAATAACTATACGCAAACCCGTAAAATGATTCTCCTCAAATAAATTTTTCGAAAGCCCGGTTTTTCAAAAGCCGGGCTTTTATAATCTTCTCCCCAAAATTATTCTTTGAATTATTTATTTCGGTTGTTGAACATAATGTACCGATAATTTTGTTTGATGTTAATTGAGTGATGTAATTCTAATCACAGTAACAGAAGAAAAATCCTTGTATTTAGATACTCGGAAATTCGGATATATTCCTTGCATGATGTAGTTCTCAAGTAATTATCACGTGTTTGTCATTTTAAACTGCCAAATAAATAACGCTGGGGAAAAGAATATGAAATTCGTAAATGTTGCTCTTCTACCAATTATTTTACTCTCATTTACTCAATTTTGCACAACCAATGAAATCGCTAAAGATGAAAACACAATTGCACGTAAACCTCTCTCACATGGCAGTGCAAGTGTTTCCTGTATAATACGGGAAGTTTTTGAGAGAGAAGGAAAAACAATTGCTGTTGCTGAAATTGATACGGTTCATGGTTATGGACCAGGTACCAAGCCACTCGGAACAGGTACTAAAATGGAGTTAATACTTAGCGGAATAAACGTTAAAAATTCCGAAAAAGAAATGAATAACTCATATGAGATAAATAAGAAGTACAGATTAATTATTTCACTTATTGAAGAAGGGCTTAACAGTTCACCAGGTAAATCCTGGAGAATTATTTCGCGAGAAAAATAGTATATAAAATTTGAGGACAGAACATGAAAACTCAGAAACGCAATATTATAATTACCTTTTCCATTTTGATATCCTTCGCTTTCTTGTTTATCATTTTTGCAGAAAGTTTTAACCAGCAAAATGATATACTTTCCGGGAAAAATAAAAATCAAAGAATACGATCCAGCTCTTCTCCAAAAGCCGGAATCAAAACAAAAGAAGCGCGTTGGGATTACTTCTATAAAATGCTTAGAGATCCGCGGACAAAACAAATACCCGTGGGTATCCGACAAAAAGAATTAAATTTTGCCAGACAGTTAACAGAACAAAACAGATTAAATAAAAGATTTTCTATAAACGAATTAGACTGGAAAGAAGCAGGTCCGAGAGATGTTGGAGGCAGAACCAGAGCACTTGCAATTGACGTGGCAAATCCGAATACAA
>CAZEXO010000276.1:0-5126 GCA_964516545.1 uncultured Melioribacteraceae bacterium | reverse complement strand
AAGAGCAAGCTCTAAATCAGCGTCTGGGGTAATGATGATTGCATTGTTTCCACCTAACTCCATTATTGCTCTTCCGAATCTACCGGCAATTATTTTATTTGCATGACGCCCGATATCTGTTGAACCTGTAACCGAAATTAATGGTATGCGTTCATCGCGAAGCAACTTCTCACCGATTGTTGATCCGCGCCCGATGATTAGAGAAAATATTCCTTCAGGTAAATTGTTTTCTTTAATTACCTGTGCGACAATATTTTGCACGGCAATTGCTGAAACAGGAGTTTTTGATGACGGTTTCCATACAACAACATCGCCACATACAGCAGCAATCATTGCATTCCACGCCCAGACTGCTACCGGAAAATTGAATGAAGTAATTACACCGACAATACCTAACGGATGATATTGATCATACATTCTGTGATCGGGTCGTTCAGAATGCATAGTAAAGCCATAAAGCTGACGCGATAATCCCACAGCGTAATCACAAATGTCAATCATTTCCTGAACTTCACCCAGACCTTCCTGAAGTGATTTACCCATTTCATAGGATACGAGAGCTCCCAGATCATTCTTATAATTACGTAGTTTTTCACCAATCTGACGAGCTATTTCACCACGTTTAGGAGCGGGATAATTTCTCCATTCTTTAAAGGTATCACTTGCCAATTGAATTATATGTTCATAGTTCTCAACAGATGCCTGATAAACCGATGATACTTTTTTATCGTCAACAGGTGATGTAATAATTATTTCATCTTTTGTATTGTTTTGAATCCATTGAGCCCCGGTTGAAGCTGCATTGTTATTATTATTGATGTTGAGTTTACGAATAAAATCCATCTTAAATCTTTCCTTTAGTTATCGTGAGTAATTAGAATTAATATGAAGCAAATTCATAACCTGAATGAGATAAATGTTTCTCATCTTATTTTCTATATCCACCTGAACATCCGCAAATAGTCCAAGGAAATAGTCATTGAATTTTCCTGTTTCACCGGCATCTTCTCCATTCGCCAGATTGACATCAAGATGAAATGCTTTTCTGTCTTCAATTGCGCAGTAAATCTCCTGTAGATGTAATTCATTCGGAGACTTTGTAAGAATAAAACCGCCAGTAATTCCTTTTTCACTTCTCACAATATTTTTTCTTGAGAGCAATGAGAGCAATTGGCGCAGTTTTGAGGCGTTCGCACCTATGCGATTGGAGATTTGCGAACTGCTTCTTGGTTCGGGATATGATTCCGCAAGATAACATAAAGCTTTGACCGCGGTTGATAATTTTGTAGAAGCTGACATAAGTTTCCTAATTGTTACGGATAGTGTAACATATAATATTATTAAAATCAAGAGAGTAAATCAGCGAAGTCTAAAAATCTCTGATGGTACCGATAGAGGACATTATTGAATTGTATTCGGACTCTTCGTTGTTTTTCCTGAAAGTATATTCAAACTGGATTATTTTTCCGGTCCGGGTAGTTAGTATGTATTTTGCTGAAACAAGATCATTCAATTCAGTTCGGATATGGGTTAATAATTTTCCTTCTTTCAGATACAATTGTTTATTGAATTTTTCCGGTTCATATTTATCCCTGACCATATCAACATACGCATTTATCCTGTTAGAGGAATTGACTGATGTATCGACACATTCAATTTCACCGATATTAAGAATGCTATTGCTTCCGTACTTAAAGAAAATGTATTTCGGGGAAAAGATAAATTTCTTTTGGAGTGATTTATTGGTTCCTTTCACCGATTCTGTTCTGTTTGATAATTCAGTATTATAATTATCCCATAGAAATGGCGGGTGAAAAGATATTGATAAATTAGAGTCACAAATACTCTCTCCAATTTTTAAGCTGTCAATGATAATATCAAGCGGAATTGCCTCGTCATTTCTACTTTCTTCAGAACAAGAAAGAAAAAATAACGCAGGTAAGAAAAAGATTATTAATAAGTTTATTCTTTTCAACGAAACATTCCGAAAGGTTTAGTTTCATGCAATAATAATCATTCGCGAAAAGAGTAACAATAGAAATTACTGCATTGTAATCCTGTTCACAATTTCAGGGAATAAAAGAATTCTCAGGCGGTTAAATTTCAAAAGGGAATGGAAAAATTAACTTTACCGGATTTGTGTATTTAGAGGATGGGGTTGTCTCAAAAAACTTCTGTAAACCTTTGAGTCTTAGAAACTTCGTGGCTAAAGCTTTTATTTTGCCTAAAAACACAAGATAAAATTGCCACAAAGACCCAAAGGCGCTAAGAAATATTATTATTGAGACAGCCCCAAATTTAAAATTATCGGAGTAAAATCATCTTTTTGGTTTCAGTGAAATTTCCTGCTTTCAAAGTATAAAAGAACAATCCACTGCTCAAATTATCAGCTCTGAATTCGACTTCATGAATACCGGCAGGTTTTTGCTCATTAACAAGTACCGCGACTTCCCTGCCCAGCAAATCAAATACTTTTAGAGTAACATGATTGTTTTGGGAAGATGGATTATTATTGTCAATAACCGGTACAGCATACTTTATTTTTGTTGAAGGATTAAAAGGATTTGGGTAGTTCTGACTTAAAGAAAATTCTTTTGGAAGATCACTTTCATCTTCAACGTCCACTAAAGTTAATGTAGCAACATTGCTATATTCAGATTCATTCTCTGTAGTGTATGCTTTCACGCGATAAGAATAAGTCTGCCCTATTTCCACATTAATATCAGTAAATTCATTTCCGCTTCCTTTCAGAGTATCTAAAACACTGAAATTGCTCTGTCCGTTTTGCATTCGTTCAATAACATATCCATCTTCAATTGATGACTTGTCATTCCATCTTAGGATAATTTTATTAGATTCACTCAATTCCAAAACAAGATTAAGAGGAGTGTAGATTAAGCTGAATTCACCTGTATCACTCCAGTCACCTGCCCCAGCTAAATTCTGCGCACGCACACGCCAGAAGTTTTTTACTCCTTCGGTGAACCAAGAGATTCTAGCTGATGAATCGGTTGGTGAACCTGTTTTAAAAATAGTATTGAACGAAGCAGCTCGTGATACCTGATAAGTATATTTATCTGCGTTTTCTACTTTTGTCCATGTTAAAGTAACATAACCTTCCTGAGGAGATACTGCAGATACTCTTTGAGGGGCAGAAGGTAAAGTTAAAGTTGTTATGAAGGTTCTGGTTTTACTCCAGTGACCTAAGCCCCCGCTGCTTCTAACGTTTACCCGCCAGTAATATCTTGTGTTATCTTCAAGGTTACTGAATATTTTTGATGTATCAGCAGTTGTTGAATCACTGATTTCAATACTTACAAATTTCGGATCAGTCGATATCTGTATATAGTATTTTTCCACGCCAGGAACCTGGTTCCACTTAAATGTGATATTATTGTCAAGTCCTATTTCATTATCAGCCGGATAATCTAAAGTTGTAAAATACGTGGTATCGTCCGAGAGTTCAGGAATTGACCAGGTAATCCACGGAGTTAAATCGGTATTATATGGTGAAGTAGCGACATTTGTATTTACGGTATCATTGCCAAGTAGAAACTTTTCAACAAAGGCTTCAATTTCGGGAGTCTGATTTTCAGGAACAGCACAGTGATTATGCCCGCCAACAAGGCTATAACCAAATCTGTCGGGAACTCCAAGAGCATTCCATACTTCTTTGGCAGCATTACTTCCCACGTAACCTGATTCATCAGCCATCCAGACCCATCCCGGATTTCCGGTTACGAATAATGCACGAGGCGCTACCATAGCCATCAGTTCATGATGATCATGCGGAAGTTTATTAACGGAATTTGCGAACTGACTCATAGAATTCTTAAACCAGTTATAATCTGTTTTACCGAGAGTCTCAACACTTTCAGTTCTGTTAATCACTTCAGAATAACGCCAGGTTGTATAACCGCCACCGCCGGATTCCTGCGATATAGTGAGGGCAATCCTTTCATCAAAAGCGCCGGCGAACAATGCTAATTTACCGGCATAAGAACAGCCGGTTACTGCTAAATGTTTTGTATCAATGGGGAGAACATCCTGGACCAATTCCAGTCCGTCAATTAATCTGCTTACACCCCAAGCCCATGCGCTATATTGTCCTGTATTATCCGGATTGAGACCAGGATATAATCTATAATAAGGGTCGGATGAACTTGGTCCGCCGTATGTTGTTACCTGATCATGACTGAATGTGATTCTGGCAATATTTCGGCTGCTAAATATTTCCGCGGGCATGCTTCCGCTTGGACTATTTACTCCGATAACTGCCGGAAACGGACCTTCTCCCTCAGGAAGAATAACGTTGGAAATTAAAGTCAGTGTTCGTCCATCCACTGAAACAACTACTGTTAATTTACCGTTGGAATAGCTTGCAGTTATATTTTCAGGGCGATCCGGTTTAACTCCAATTTCATAATGTTCTATTTCTGCTTTTATTTCTGCTCTTCTGTATCGCCAGTCAGAAAAGTTTTTTATACGTCCACTGCCATCAGACCACTCAAACGGATCTGGTAATGATGGTATAACCGGAAGCTCATCCATCGTACGCATATAAGGAATGGGGAAAGCTGAACCTGTGTTTTCAAAATCATAAACAAACGGCATTTGCTGAGCATGTGAAACAATAACTAAAAGTACGCTCATGACAAACACTGATAACATGACAAATCTACTCATTTGATTTTCCCTGATTTATTATTAGATAACTTTTTGATTTTTTCTGATTGTAAGCCAGAATATGAACAACAATAAATTAAGGAATGATTGTGAATTTATAAACCTTGTTTTTTGTAAAACCTTGTAAATTTTCCGGACAATGAGGATTAAAGGTGAAGATATTTCTTCATCTAAATGGAGATATAATTATCAGATGACAAAATTATTCCGAGAGTGTTTGGGTTGTCTTATACGATGAATCCGCAATTATTAAGCTTCATTACAACGGAAATGAAAATAATAAACAAGACAACGAATTAGGAGTATTATTTTTAATGATTATTCTCCCTGCCCTGACTATCTGAGACTTATGATTCACCCGAAATGATTACCTGACCTATTGAGGTGAGCTCTAAAAAGACTTTTTATTCCGAATAGACTTGAAGTGGTTTCTGAGAATT
>CAZEXO010000275.1:0-5139 GCA_964516545.1 uncultured Melioribacteraceae bacterium | reverse complement strand
AATTCTCAGAAACCACTTCAAGTCTATTCGGAATAAAAAGTCTTTTTAGAGCTCAACTCAATCTATCGTTTAATCATTCCGGAAGAATCTTAACTCTCAAACAGTCGGGACAAAGGGAGTATTCACAAATAAATTTATTATTAACTCGTTTTCTTGCTTATTTTCATCTATTCGTTTATATTTACGCTTCAAAATTATGGACGCGTTTTAAAAGTAAAACGAAACACTCTCTGAATAATTTTACATGTTGACTGCGGCATTGAGAACGGGTAATGAGTGTACCTTAATTATGCCATTTACTTCTGCGTCCGAACCAAAATATTGAAAGCTATCATAAGCCGGGGTGGCGGAATTGGTAGACGCCCAGGACTTAAAATCCTGTGGGAATTTATTCCCGTGCCGGTTCGAGTCCGGCCCTCGGTACCATTAATTATATAGCTTAATAATTTGTTTTGCATGTTCAGTTGACAATTGAATAGTACTAAATTTTTATTTACGCAAGTTTGATTACTGTGATATGTTATTTGATATTTGTTATTTCATCAAGGGTTCTTAGCTCAGTTGGTTAGAGCGTCTGCTTGACGTGCAGAAGGTCATAGGTTCGAATCCTATAGAACCCACAGGTTCTTAGAATGAATGCAGAATATCATATATTGAAAATTCTTTTATTCACATAGAAAATTATACGGGCTAGTTACCCGCGTATTGATGGACTTCAAACATGGAAAAAATTCAAATAAAATTTCCCGATGGTTCCACTAAGGAATTTGATAAAGGCATTACTCCCTTACAGATTGCTGAATCAATATCAAGTCGTTTAGCTGACGATGCGCTCGTCGCATCTGTTAATGGAAAAGTATCGGATTTGAGAAGTCCAATTAATACCGATGCTGAAATAGCCATTCATTCTTTCAAGGATGAAGAAGGAAGACACGCTTATTGGCATTCATCTTCTCATTTAATGGCTCACGCAATTCAATCATTATATCCTGAAGCGAAATTTGGTGTCGGTCCGGCTATCGAAAGCGGCTTCTACTATGACTTTGATATTAATTCTGTTCTAACCGAAGAAGATCTCCTGAAGATTGAAAAAAAGATGATAGAACTCGCTGAAAAGAAAGAACCATTCCGGCGCGAAGAGCTATCAAAGAACTCGGCTCTTGAGTTGTTCAGGAAAAAAGGAGATGAATATAAAATCGAGATTATAAGTGAACTTGACGAAAATGCGGCGGCTATCAGTCTTTATCACGAGGGCAATTTCACTGATTTATGTACTGGTCCTCACATACCTGATACCAACAAAATTAAATTCGTCAAATTACTGAGTGTCTCCGGTTCCTATTGGAGAGGTGATGAAAAGAACAAACGCATGCAGCGTATTTACGGCATCACCTTCCCAAAGAAGAAAATGTTGGATGAACATATTGAACTTCTCGAAGAGGCTAAGAAACGTGATCATCGGAAATTAGGCAAACAACTTGATCTGTTCACTATACATGACGATGCCGGAGCAGGTTTGATTTACTGGCATCCGAAAGGTGCAAGGATCCGTCATGAGATAGAAGATTTCTGGAAAAAAGAGCATTTAAGAAACGGTTATGAATTGTTATACACTCCTCACATCGGGAAATCATGGTTATGGGAAACCTCAGGGCATCTTGTAAATTATGCTGAGAACATGTATGCACCAATGCCTATTGACGACCAGAATTATTACATTAAACCAATGAATTGCCCATTCCATATCATGATTTATAAATCAAATCTTTACTCTTATCGCGATCTGCCAAAACGCTGGGCTGAACTGGGAACTGTTTATAGATATGAAAAAAGCGGTGTGCTCCATGGATTATTAAGAGTAAGAGGTTTTACTCAGGATGATGCCCACCTTTTCTGTACCCATGAACAAATGGATTCCGAAATTAAGAGAGTTGTCCGTTTCTCAATCCATATGTTGAAGTCATTCGGTTTTGAAGACCTGAAGTTTTATGTGGCTACAAGACCTGAAAAAGCCATTGGTGAGATATCAGAGTGGGATAAAGCTGCGAAATCTCTCAAAGATGCCCTTGATCAGGAAGGGTTGCCTTATGAAGTTGATGAAGGTGGCGGCGCATTTTATGGTCCTAAGATCGATATCAAAATCAAGGATGCTCTCAAACGTGAATGGCAATTGAGTACTATCCAATTTGATTTTAATCTTAACCAGCGCTTCGATATGAAATATATCGGCGAGGATGGAAAAGAACACAGACCTTATATGATTCATCGTGCTTTACTTGGTTCAATAGAACGCTTTATGGGAATTCTCATAGAACATTACGGAGGCGCTTTCCCAACTTGGATAGCTCCGGTTCAGGCTGCAATAATTCCGGTTTCACAGAATTTTATGGAGTATGCTGAGAAAGTTAAGGATGAACTCTTAGCTGCTGATATTCGTGCCGAACTCGATTACAGAAATGAAAAAGTCGGTTACAAAATACGTGACTGGGAAACCCAGAAAGTTCCGTATATGCTTATTGTTGGTGAAAAAGAAGCGGCTTCGAACTCGGTCTCTGTAAGAGAGCATAAAGTAGGAGATAAAGGGAGCATTGCGGTTTCGGAATTTATCAAAACTATTTCCATTGAAATAAAAAACAGAACAAATAACAAATAGAGAGGTTATTTATCAACCAAAAAAAATACTTTGTTAACAGAGAAATTAAGGCTCAGCAAGTCAGGGTTATTGACGCTGAAGGCTCCCAGCTTGGGGTACTTTCTCTGAGAGAAGCTCTTGAAAAGGCTCATGAACGTGAAATGGACCTTGTGGAAATTGCGCCACAGGCCGTTCCTCCCGTATGTAAGATTATTGACTTCGGGAAGTTTATTTACGAGATCCAGAAAAAAGAAAAACAGCAGAAAAAGAAACAGCATACCACTGTTGTTAAGGAGATAAGACTTCACCCGAATACTGATACGCATGATTTTGAATTCAAGGCTAGACATGCTGTCAATTTTCTTGAAGAGGGTAATAAAGTTAAAGTTGCTGTACTTTTCAAAGGAAGAGAATTAGCCTATAAAGAAATAGGTGAAAATTTGTTAAAAAAGTTTATTGAAAAACTGGAAGATGTAGCCAAAGTTGAACAGGAAATCCGCTTCGAAGGAAGAGCAATGCATGCAACGTTGGCGCCAACTAAATTGAAAAAGAAAAAATAATTGGGGTAGAATCGTTATGCCAAAAATGAAAAGTAACCGGGGTGCTGCAAAAACATTTAGAAAAACAGGCTCCGGAAAAATCAAAAGAAATAAAGCCTATAAATTACATATTTTAACCAAAAAGACACGTAAAACTAAGAGAAATCTTCGCAAAGCTACTTTAGTCGCTGCTTCTGATTCGAAACGTGTAAAAACTATGCTTCAATAATGGAGGGATGATAATATGCCTAGAACAAATAATAGAGTCGCTTCGCGTGCCAGAAGAAAAAGAGTATTAAAAGCCGCAAAAGGTTATTGGGGTTCACGCGGTTCGGTTTATACAGTTGCAAAGAACGCTGTTGAAAAAGGTCTTTTGCATGCTTATGCTGATAGAAAAGCTAAAAAACGTACCTACAGACAACTTTGGATCGTGAGAATTAATGCCGCAGCCAGAGTGAATGGAACAACTTATTCTAAATTGATTGACGCCATGAATAAAAAAGGTGTGTTAATCAACAGGAAAGTATTAGCCAGTATCGCTATTGAAAATCCGCAGGCCTTCAGTGATATAGTAAAATTTGTTACCAACTAATTTTCACCCCGTTAGATTTCCTTTTTTTGGCTTATATTTAACGGGGTATTTTTTTAAACTTTCTTGAGTATTGTTATTATGCAGGGTAAAATTGACAAAATAACCGCTGAATTCGAAGAAGATATTCAAAAAATTTCTGATCTCATTTCTCTTGAAGACCTAAGAATTAAATACCTTAGCAAGAAAGGTTTAGTATCAGTTTTATTTGATACTTTTAAGTCTCTCCCAGGCGATGAGAAACGCCGGTATGGACAGGTAATTAATAAAATGAAAACTGAGATTCTCGAAAGTTTCAACTCAGTCAAATCTTCTCTTGAAGAATCCATGCTTAGCGTAAAAGAGACCATCGATACAACTCTTCCGGCACGTAACGTTTCTGTTGGAAGTAAACATATTCTAACTCAGACGATGGACGAAATTAAGGATATTTTCAAAGTACTTGGATTTTCTCTCTACGAAGGACCGGAACTAGAATCGGATTATTATAATTTTGAAGCGCTTAACTTTGCTCCTGATCATCCTGCCCGCGATATGCAGGATACTTTTTTCATAAATGAAAAATTTGTTTTAAGGACTCATACTTCTCCTGTTCAAATCAGACTCATGCAGTCCAAGAAACCGCCCATCAGAGCAATAATGCCTGGCAAGGTTTATAGAAATGAAGCGGTGAGCGCGAAAAGTTATTGCCTCTTTCATCAGGTAGAAGGATTATATGTCGACACTGATGTTACATTTGCAGAATTGAAAGGAACTCTGATTTCATTCGTCAAACAATTTTTCGGTGAGAACATTAAGTACAGATTTCGCAAGAGCTTTTTCCCATTTACTGAACCAAGCGCTGAAATGGATATCTGGTGGCAGCCCACCGGAAAAGAGGGAAGATGGATGGAAATTTTAGGCTGCGGAATGGTTGACCCGAACGTGCTCAGAAATGTGGGTATAGATCCTGAAGTTTATTCCGGTTATGCCTTCGGAATGGGAGTTGAAAGAACTGCCATGCGTAAATACGGCATAGATGATATAAGAGTTTTCTTTGATAATGATAAAAGATTTTTAACTCAATTTTAAGTGGAGTACAACATTGCTTGTTTCTGTGAAATGGTTAAAAGATTATGTCGATCTTCAAGGAATTTCGACCGACGAAATTGTAGATAAACTTACCTTCTGTGGTCTTGAGATTGACGAGGTAATCGATCAGGCTAAAAATCTTGACGGGTTTATTGTCGGTTACGTTAAGGAACATAAAAAACATCCTGATGCCGATAAACTATCCTGTTGCGTTGTGTATGACGGAAAGAAGGATTATCAGGTCGTATGCGGCGCACCTAACGTTGCTCAGGGACAAAAAATAATATTTGCCCCCGACAGAAATCTTG
>CAZEXO010000274.1:0-5142 GCA_964516545.1 uncultured Melioribacteraceae bacterium | reverse complement strand
CGGGACGGGCCAAATGAGAAAAGGAGGATAAAAATGAAAAAACTAGTTGTATTTTTGACAAGTTATTAAGCATACTTGCCTACTCAGCAAACATGTGATAATATTAAGTTAACGCCTTGGAGAATTATGCAAATTGCATAGTCCAAGTAACAATTTAGGAGGAGCATATGAAAACGGCAACGAAACAGATCCCGGTATATTCGAGTGACGGGACAAGCCGGATCGGCGCGCTGGCGTGCGGGGATACGGCGCTGGTGTTAAGTGAGGGCGAAAGCGGGATATATATCGCGTACATCGTGGGACACATTGCACCGGAATACGCTGCGTACCTCGTGGAAGAGGAGCAGTGGGCGGCGCGGGTATCCGCGCGCGAAAAGTTTTTGGCGTATGCCGCCGCGCAGGTTGAAAAAATTGTTAAGGACGATGTGGTAACGTTAGTCTGGTTTGATCCTGCAACACTCGTACTGAACTCACTGGAGAATCTTGACCTGGAAAATAAATATGATTTGGCAATTCGTCCGGTAACTCTGCTGAATAATATTGGATTAAAACCTTACACTCCACCGGATGATTACTGGACACCGATTTATAATGAACTCGCTCTCGATTACAAAAAAATACCAACAGTAAAAACCATTGCGGATGAATCGGAAATACAGGCTTATTACAATTGTGAAATATTTTCCGTTAATCCCCGACTCGGATTTTTTCAAAAATGGTCAGAATTATTAACAAAATTTCTGCGTGATGAAGCATATCAGAAAAATGCCTGCACCACTTTCCAGCGGCGATTGTTTTTGCATCAGGCAGTACTTAGCGGACTTATTAACAAATTTATATCTCCGGATAAAATAAAATCGTTGTCCTTGAAAAGCGCTTATCCATTTAATCAGCACGATAAACTTCCGGTTGGAAAGAAAGTTAATTCTCTAAATGATTTATCCGCAATTATTTTTGATTATGCATGGGAAAGAAATCCGAAATGGATGGATATAGTTGCCGTAAATGAACCGCTGAAAACATCTTTGGAAAACATCTTCATCGATTACCTGAAATTGTCTGATAATCTTTATCGAATGGAAGGTTCATGTAATTCTTATCTCGTGACGACAAAAGAAGGAAGCGTTTTAATTGATCCTGCCGGTGCTTTAATATCTTCCCGATATTTTAAAAAAATCCTGGACAAACATCCTCTAAAAGCAATTCTACTTACACATGGACATGAAGACCATTGTGAAAATCTTGATTTCTGGAAAACAGATTCATCGATTGTTATTATCGCTCAAAGAGAAATTACAAATTTTCATAAGTATTTATCTCGCATGAATCAATTCCTTAAACGACGCGGTGCGATCTGGGCAAGAAAACCAATACCTTCCGCTGATGAAATAAAATCTTTTATTCCTGTTGTTCCAACAACTACTTTTATCGACGAGTTTACTTATGAACTAGGTGGAATAAATTTCAAGATGATGCACACACCCGGCGAAACTCCCGATCACTCTACTATTTATATTCCCGAACTAAAAGCTGTATTTATCGGAGATAATTATTATAAATATTTTATAAACAATGCAACTCTGCGGGGCACTCCGACACGCCCTGTTCTTGGTTACATCAATGCACTCGACTTCGCTCTTTCATGTGATCCCGAATTATTTTTACCTGGTCACGATTTGCCCATTGTTTCAAAAAAAATAATAAACAAAACCATAACAAATTTCAGAGATGCTCTTCAGTATCTTTTTGATGAAACAATAAAAGGAATAAACGAAGGAAAAGATGTTTACACTTTAATGCGCGAAATAAAATTACCCGTCAAATATCCTGTTAGCGAATTATACGGAAAGGTTGAATGGACGGTTCGCGGCATTTATCAGGAAACCATCGGTTGGTTTGATGAAAATCCTTCATCAATGTATTCGATAACGTCAAATAATGTTGATGCTGATTTAGTTCAGCTTGCAGGAGGCGCAAACGTTGTTGCCGATCTTGCGCAAAAATTTCTTGATGGAAAAGAATATGTAAAAGTTCTGCACTTAACCGATGCCGCGCTAAATGCGGAACCGTACAATAAAAATATTCTTGACGTGAGAATAAAAGCTTTGAAAGGATTAAAATCACAGACACGCAATTTTATTGAAAATATCTGGTTAGATTATGGAATCAGAACAGCAGAAGAAAAATTAAATTCCAATAACGAATAAATTTTCAGAGGATAGTAAAAAAATGAAAGCGCTAAAGTTGTTTGTTTCACTCATGGTTGTTTCAATATTTCTAAATTTATCACACGCACAACAATACAATAAGGTTAACAGTGAAGGTTTGGATATTTACTATCGTATTTATGGCGAAGGCAAACCACTCCTTATTCTCGGCGGCGGACCCGGTGATGTCTCAAGACGTTATGTTAGTTTGTGTGAATTACTTTCGAAAAATTTTCAGTGCATACTTGTCGATCAGCGGGGAACGGGAAAATCTTCGCCTGCTGTTTACGATTCATCAACAATCAATATTTCACTCACGCTTGATGATTTCGAAGCTATACGAAACCAACTCGGATATAAAACCTGGAATGTTCTCGGGTTTTCTTACGGCGGTTACCTTGCCTCACTTTATACGAAAAATTTTTCGTCATCCGTTTCGTCACTTGTTCTTCTCAATTCGATGGGATTGAACACAGATGCTTTCCTTTATTTCAGAGATAATATTCTTTCGCGAATGCTTCCGGGCGATATTGATTTAATGAAATTCTGGAGCGATTCGGCTCGGATTGCCTCCGCTCCTCAACTGGCGCAGATTGAAAAAATACGCGCCATGATGCCCGGTTATTTTTTCGATAGGAAAAAATCGTTAATCGTAAGTCAGGATATGAAGTATGATGATTTTGATTTTACGATGGGGAACCTGATCTGGACGGATATTGTCAAGCTAAATCTTGACCTTGCCGAAATGAAAAACAATTTCTCCGGACCAGTTTTAATCTTAGGCGGAAGACAAGATCCTCTCGGCGAATCGATTCCAATTGTTTTATCCAACTATTATAAAAATTCAAAATTGGTATTTATCGAAAAAAGCGGGCATTATTCATGGGTTGAACAACCGGATAGAATCCTAACCGAGATTAATAATTTTCTAAAATGATTATCTGAATTAAAAAGCAGTCAGTGAAAAATCAGTGACTGCTTCCAATAAATTTGTTCAAAAATACTATTTAAACTTCACTTCCAGATCTTCGTTGAATTCAATTTTGATTCCCGGGACATCGGAGAAAAAATCTTTTGCCTCTTTGAAACTTTTTGGTTTCAGTTTTTTCAGTTCATCGAATTTCCCGGGCTGGTCTAGAATTTTACCGAAGTCAATGTCAATCAAAGTAATTTTATTATCTTTTAGGTAAGTGGCGTTTGTTTTAACAATGTCACCGTCAATTTCAAGTATAATGGATGTTTTCATTTCGCGTAACATTTCTTTCATCTGTTCCAACATCATGTCATTCTCGTCACCGGCTTCTTCATCATTGCCGAAATCTCCCATCATCTCATCGACATCTTTATTCATATGTATTATTAGGCTAGACGGATTTCCTTTTGTAAAGGTGAAAGTAAAGGGATTTTTACCCGGGTCTTTGTCCTGACCCGGTAGATCATCAGGCATTTTAGAAGTGGGGTCGTCATCAACCTTAAGTTTATTGATATCATTAAATTTGTAAACCGCTGAATAACCGGACATAGTTTTTCGTTCCAATTTTTCCGCCTTAACAAGTTCCACATCTTCGCCATAATCAATGGCTTTCTTTTTCAGATCATTCATATTCAACAAGTCAAAATCATCTTTGTCTTTCTTTTCACCATTCATCTGAGCGAAAGATTCCATCATGTTCATAAATTTTCTAGAAAAAAGCACCTCCTCTGTGATAGTACCGCTGCCATCCGGATTCAATTCCACTTTCAGATTAAATTCTATACAACCGCTCAGTAGAACAAGCGCGAAAAAGGCTAAATATAAATTCAGGACTCGTTTCATTTTATTTCCCTTCTAATGAAATTAAGTTTCATATTGCTGCATAAAGATACCTCTCTATTCACTTTTTTCAAACAATATTTTTCCCCCGACTATTGTGTAAAGAACTTCTGCCGATCTGATTTCATTTTCGGGACAATTTAATAAATCAACATTCAACACGGTGAAATCAGCCAGTTTTCCCGGTGTGATTGTTCCTTTAATGTTTTCTTCAAACGAAGCATAGGCGCCATTAATTGTATACGATTTTAAAGCTTCCAAACGTGTCATTTTTTGTTCGGAATAAAAGGAATTTTCTTCATCATACTTACGTGTGACAGATGAATAAAAACATTCAAGCGGATTAACTCTTTCAACAGGTGAATCAGTGCCGTTGCAAATGATCGCGCCGGTATCGATAAGTTTTCTCCAGACGTATGCGCCTTCTTCTGAACGTAAATCGCCCAATCTTTGAGTAACAAATACTGCATCGGATGTACAGTGAATTCCCTGCATTGCTGCAATTACTCCAAGTTTTGCGAAACGAGGAATATCCCTTTTCGACAAGTGTTGCGCGTGTTCCACCCTCCAGCGAAAGTCTTTTGAACCTGCATGTTTACTGAATTCATTTTCATAAATATTCAGAATCTCGCGGTTAGCTTTGTCACCAATTGCGTGAGTGCACATTTGAAAACCTTTTTGAGCGGCTATTCTTGCTGTTTCCTGAAGTTCTTCAAGAGGAGTAACATTAAGCCCGGTGTGTCCCGGTAAATCCTCATACGATTCAAGCAGCCAGGCTCCGCGCGAACCAAGAGCGCCGTCGATATATTTTTTTATGGAACGGACGGTAAGAAAACTATCCCCGTAATTATTTAGTTTGTATTGATCCAGGTACCGACTCAGCAATTCATTATTTTCCTGAATCATTACATTAAGCCTGATTTTCAAAATACCTTCGTCAACCATTTTTTTAAGAAAGTCTATCGTTTCAAAGTTTTCACCAGCATCTGTTAAAGAAGTAATTCCGTTTGCTAAACATTCTTCAACAGCAAGTTCAACTTCTCTGATTTTTTCTTCGCTTACTTGTTCAGGTGTGCGTTGAGCAAGAAATTGTCTGTATGCCTGTTGTATTAATTCTTCGCC
>CAZEXO010000273.1:0-5142 GCA_964516545.1 uncultured Melioribacteraceae bacterium | reverse complement strand
ACATTCTGACAGTTAAGGCCCAGTGATATTTGGGTTTTCGATAAATTAAAATATTCGTTGTAAGTAAAGCATTGCTGTGTTGGGCGGCGCTTTAGTTGCAACGACGTTAGCTGTAATTTTTGAAATTATTTGAAAAGTTCGGAGTGAGAGCCAGTTCTTTCTAATATTAGTGAGTCATTTGTTAATCTGTAAATTAAAACCCAATCAGGTTCGAGATGACAATCTCTATGATTTTTGCATTTACCGATTAATGAGTGATCTTTGTATTTCGGGTCTAATTTTTCACTTTTTAGTAGAGTTTCAATCACAATTTCAAGTTTAGCCAAATCCTTTCCTTGATTTGAAACTCGCTTGAAATCTTTCTTGAATTGAGAAGTATAAATTAGATTCAATTATTGAGTTCCTTGAAAAGTTGCTTTTTGTCTGAAACAATATGTAAGTCTTCACCTCTTTCAGATTTTAGTAGAGTTTCTTCTGTTAATTCATTCGGAATTCTAACTTCAAATGGAATTCCTTTATTCAAAGAAACTTGTGTTAGAAACATTGAAATTGCTTCAGACATTGTAATGTTCAATTTATTGAGAATTTTCTGAGCTTTATTTTTAACACTCGGATCAATTCTCGCTTGTATGGTTGCTGATTTATTCATTTTAATCTCTTTTTGTATGTATTGACAATCGCACTACAATTATAAAATTAATATAGTTTAGAAGCAAATATATTTTGAGGAATTACAGCTAACGAGACTGTCGAAAAAGTCAATGAAAGGATAGTCCAAGAAGGATAAAGCAAATATAGCATTGACCCTTCGACAAGACTTCGACGATCTCAGCCTAACAGCTCAGGAACCGGCGGGCAAGGTGAGTGAAAAGCGTTAAATTTACGGGGACATTCAACAAAAGTAATTTGTAGTAATCTTGTGCAATGGGGAACATTAATTAATCATATGCGTAAAAAGATTTTCGCATGAATTATTTAATTTTCTGTATTGAATAGAAATTCTTCTTATTAATTATTCCGGGGAGTTTATGGAAAAATTCACTTCATTAATTTGTTATGTAAAAAATAGTTCAGCCAGAACAGGTATTCTGTTTTTATTTTTTCTCTTGCTATTACCCGCGGGTTTAAATGAAACAAAAGGCAGCAGCGTCTCGGATTCACTTGTTAATGCAGCTTGGCAGGAATGGCAAAAACCAGATTATCCACAGGCAGCGCAGCTATTCAGCGAGGCCATTAAAGCTGATCCTGCTGATGAACGCCCTTACCTGGGTCTGGCGCTCTTAAAAAGTATGCTCGAGAAACATCACGACTACTGGACTGCACTTCAGTCATTAACGGAAAACACCACTGACTATTACCCCTATCTTTCATCGTTCTGGTTTAACATCCGTTTCAGAATAAAAGATGAATATGAAGAATCCGGTGTTATGGACCTGCTGGAAAAATTAGCTGAAAATGCCGATGAACTGGGAGTGATAAAAGCGCAGGCAACCGAAACTATTGAAGAGTATTACCGAGAAAAAAATGAATTAAGCGAAGCGAATATCTGGAGGAAAAAACTCAACACAATCAGCGACTGGAAACTTATCGGACCATTCGAGAATGTATCGGCTTCCGGTTACGATAAAGCTTTTCCGCCGGAAAATGAATTTAAACCTGATACCTCCTACGAAGGCAAAAGCAGTATTCCGGCAACATGGTTTTCAAACGATCCCAAAATACTTAACACGTGGATAGATTTAACGCAGCACTTTGCCTTTAAGCAGGCAATATATTACGCGAATACTTTTGTTTATTCACCGGAAACTAAAACGGTTTTAATGCGCGTGGGTACATCGGGTTCGCTGAAAACATTTCTGAACGATCAACTGATAATAGAATGTCCCGACGAAAACAATAATGATCTTGATACATACATCGCCAAAACCCAGCTGCAGCAGGGGTGGAACCGTGTTCTGATAAAATGCGGATTTTCCGAGATTGACAGATGTAATTTTCTTGTACGCATCACGGATGAAAAAGGTAATCCGGTTGAGGGTCTGCGCGTATCAACCCGGGCACAATCTTATCCAAAAAATATTTCCGTCAACTCTGAAATAATTCAAAATAAATTCGAGTTGTTTTTCAAAAATCAGATTGAACAACATCCCAACTTCCCGGAAAATTATGCTTTGCTTGCCCAGATGTATCTGAGGGATGACAAAGCTCCCCAGGCTGAAGTTGTTATAAGATCAGCGCTTGAAAAATGGCCCCGCTGCACCTTGTTCTATACATTATTAATGGAAGCATACGGGCGCGATGAAAAAAGTAATGAAATTGCTGATTTGATCGTGCAGGTCTCAACAATTGACGGTGATCTTCCCATTGTTGTCAGTTATAAAATTAACGAAGCTATCCGCAACGAAGAATATCAGCAGGTACCGGAATTGCTCAAAAAAATGACAGAAGTAAATCAAAATGAGGAAGCTGCACTTTCATTGGAAATGGGTTATTTAGGTAAAAGAAAGGAAATTGATCAGCTGGTTGCGCTCGTTAAAAAAGCATATGCAAAATATCCGGCAAACTGGGAGTTTGTTAAGATGCGTGCTTTGGTTGAGACGGAAATAAACCGTGATCTGGATAAGGCGATTGATGTTGTAAAAGTTTATCTTGATCATAAATACGGACTAGATCAGCTGAGTACACTGGCAAATTATTATTTGAAGTCAGGAAATTTTGAAAAATGGGAAGCAGCAATGAATGAAGCTCTCAATTTTTCACCTTCACTGACGAATTATGTTTATTCCAAGGGACTTGTGTATCAACTTGTAAAAGCCTATCCGCAGGCTGAAGAAGCACTGTCGAAAGCGTTGTCAATATGTCCGAACAGTTCTTTGGTGTGGTCAAAGTTGGGTGAAGTTTATAAAGCCCAGGGCAAAACCAATACCGCTATTGCGGCGTACACTTCCAGCTTAAAATATGATTCAAGAAATTATGATTCGCGTGAGGCTCTTCGTGAACTTGAAGGTAAAAAACCCATTTACTCTTCCTTCATTTCTATGCCGGTTGACAGTCTCGTCCGGAATGCGCCTGATAAAAGCGAATACCCGAATGACAACAGTGTTATTCTTCTTGATGACAGCAAACGTGTTGTGTTTGACAAAGGCGCTTCGATATTGTTTAACGAGCTGATGGTGAAAGTGTTTAACGCGGAAGGAATTGATAACTGGAAAGAATATTATGTCAGTTACAATTCATATAATGAAGAAATGATAGTTGAGAAAGCTGTTACAATTAAAGCGAACGGCACTGAGATAAAAGCGGATTTAAGTAACGAGCATATCGTTTTTAAATCGACAGAACCAAATGATGTTATTTATATAAAATGGAAAATAAAAAACTATTACAGCGGTATGCTCTCGCAGCATTTCTGGGATACCTTCTATTTTAACAGTTATTTTCCCATACGACTGGCAAGATACTCGCTTATTGTGCCGGATGATGTTAAGTTTGCGCATAAAGTACAGCTGACGGATGATAGTCCCATAATTAAAAAAGTTGACGACGGTCTTCGGTATGAATGGCGGCTCGAAAACGAACCGGCAATAATGTATGAACAGGGAATGCCGAATGTTCAGGACGTTGCGAAAATATTATTTGTATCGAGTCTTCCTTCATGGGATTATGTGGCAAACTGGTACGCTGATATTGCACAGACAAAAACAAAAGCAACTTTTGAAATCAAGAACCTGATTGCTGATTTGTTTAAAGACAAACCGGATTTGGATCCCGAAGAAAAAGTTGAAACGATTTACGATTACATAACAAACAATATCCGTTACAGCAGTGTTTCGTTCAGACAATCTGCCTATACTCCACAGAATGCCCGCAATGTACTTGTGCACCGTTTAGGAGATTGTAAAGATGTTTCTACGTTGTGCATTTCTTTACTGCACGAAGTTGGAATTAATGCTTATTATGTTCTTGTTAATACCTGGGATTACGGATTAAACAACAGTATTCTGCCCAGCATATCCTTCAACCACTGCATTGTTGGTCTTGATATAAACGGTGGAACAAAATATCTGGATTTAACAGCTTCCGATTATCCATTGGGAAGTGTTTCGCTGGTAGTGAATAACTCTTTCGCGCTGCCAATAAAAAACGGGGTTCAGCAGCCAACGTATCTTCAACCGCTGCAGTTTAGTCCCAACAGTTTAAAAAGAACAAGTTACGCGGAATTAAAAGAAGACAATAGCCTGACATTCGAGTGCATCTCGCAGAGATCAGGAACCTACGGCGCCGATATTCGTTCACGCTATAAGGGTAAAACTGAAAGTGAACGTAACAAAATACTGACTGAAATACTAAGTTCGGATTACCCCAACGTAAAGGTTAATGAAGTGACAACTAAAGAAGTTGATGGATCAGATGGAGTTGCAGAAGACAACACAAAATATTTTGTAACTAAGTACCTTACTGATGCCGGCGGTTTTAAATTACTGCAGATTCCGTGGACTGACAAACTGGTGTCTTTAAAACCGCTTTCGTATGAAACAAGGAAATATCCTTTTATTCTTGCAAGCGTTAATGATACCACAAAAGAAGTTCTTCATATCAAATTTCCGAAAGGTTATTCGATGACAGAAAAACCTAAAAATGTGAATCTGACAAATTCTATTTGTGATTATTCCCTGGAATTCGAGGTGAAAAACGAAGAGATGACAGCAACGCGTACATTTATTCTTAAAAAGTTTTCTGTTGAACCGGAAGAATACGTCGCCTTTAAGGAGTTATATAATGATGCCTTAAGTGAGGACACCAAACAATTTCTTTTGAAGAAATAAAAACCAATAATCAATAAATTTCTGAGGGGCGAAAGGGACTTGTTATTTTCGCCCCTTTTTTTATTTCCCAACTCACTATTTAGTCGCCGCCTTGTGGCTTGTAAGATTTTGGAAAGGGGAATAGGAAAAGAGTTGTGGAATTGTGACACATTTCATTTGTCATTTGTGGTTGGGGTTGTTACTGATTAAGAGTTTTATTGTAAGGAGGAACATCTTCAACCATTGTTTGAGAGGTCAATTCAGCGAATTGACCTACAAGTGGTTAACAGCATTACAGGTTGATAGAGAGTTATTTGCATACACATGTCATTTCGAT
>CAZEXO010000272.1:0-5227 GCA_964516545.1 uncultured Melioribacteraceae bacterium | reverse complement strand
GCGGTGGTAAAAAACCTTGGCGCCAAAAAGGACGAGGCGGTGCCAGAGCCGGTTCTTCACGCTCACCACTTTGGGTTGGCGGTGGAACTATTTTCGGACCGCGACCACGCAACTACAGACAAAAATTAAACAGAAAGGTCGTTCGTCTTGCCCGAAAATCAGCGCTTTCCTATAAAGCTAAAGCCGATCAAATCCTAGTTGTTGAAGATTTTGATTTTCAGTCAGCAAAGACAAAAGAATTTTCATCAATTCTTAACGCGCTGAATATTAACGGAAAAAGAACTTTGCTTCTTACCGACGGCGCAAAAGAAAAAGTGTATTTATCAGGAAGAAATATTCCCAAAGTCAATATTGTTGAAGCTAACAAAGCCTCGACTTATGACTTAGTAAATAATCAAGTTTTAGTTCTGCAGAAAAGTGCAGTTAAACAATTAGAAAGTACTCTTAATTAATAGAGTTGGAAAAATCATGCATAATGTATTAATAAGACCATTGGTTACAGAGAAAATGACAGGTATTACCGAAAAAACAGGTAAGTACGGCTTTATTGTAGATATAAACGCGAATAAAATCGAAATAGCAAGAGCTATCAAACAAAAATTTTCTGTAGATGTTGTTTCGGTAAATGTTATTCGTCATAAAGGTAAATCAAGAACCCAGTTTACAAGAAAGGGAAGATTTACCGGTAGAACACCAAAATACAAAAAAGCATTAGTTTCACTTAAAGAAGGTCAAACAATAGATATTTTTGGCGAAGTATAGCATTGCGAATTGGAGCTTAAGTAAATGGGAATCAGAAAACTAAAACCAAATACACCCGGAACGAGATTTATGTCAATCTCATCTTTCGATGAAGTGACAAAATCAACACCTGAAAAATCTTTAACTGTTGCCTTAAAGAAATCAGGTGGAAGAAATAACGAAGGCAGAATTACAACACGCTTTCGCGGTGGTGGACACAAAAGAAGATACAGAATTATCGATTTCAAACGCGATAAACAAGGAATCGATGCAAAAGTTTTTGCAATTGAATATGATCCAAACAGAAACGCCAGAATTGCTTTGCTTCATTATGTTGATGGCGAAAAAAGATATATTATTGCCCCTGACGGATTAAAAGTTGGCGATAAGTTGCAATCTGGTGATGGCGCTGAAATTAAAGTGGGTAATGCGCTGAAATTGAAAGATATGCCTTTGGGTAGTTTCGTTCACAATGTTGAATTGAAACCCGGTAAAGGCGGCCAGATGGGTCGTTCGGCTGGAGCTGCTATTCAGCTTATGGCAAAAGAAGGACGTCATGCAAATCTAAAATTGCCTTCTGGCGAAGTTAGATTAGTACCCCTCGAATGTATGGCTACATATGGCACGGTTGGAAATGCTGATATGGAAAACCTTAGCTTAGGAAAAGCCGGTAGAACCAGATGGCTAGGTAAGAGACCGCATGTTAGAGGTGTTGTTATGAATCCGGTGGATCACCCGATGGGTGGTGGTGAAGGTAAAACTTCAGGCGGCGGACACCCGGTTTCTCCGTGGGGTCAAAAAGCAAAAGGTCTTAAAACAAGACAAAGAAAAAATCAATCAAATAAATACATAGTTAAAAGAAGAAAAAACTAGAGTATAATTATGCCAAGATCAGTTAAAAAAGGCCCTTATATTGACATCAAATTGTTAAAGAAGGTCAGACTATTAAACGATATGAATCAAAAAAAGATAATAAAAACTTGGGCTAGGTCCAGTACTATTTCACCTGAATTTGTCGGGCATACTATAGCTGTTCATAACGGCAATAAAATGATTCCGGTTTATGTTTCGGAAAATATGGTCGGGCATAAATTAGGTGAATTTGCTCCTACAAGAATTTTTAGAGGACACCCGGGAACAAAAGCCGAAAAGGCATCCAAAGTTAAGTAAAGAATTGAGGTTAATGATAAATGGAAGCTAGAGCTACACATAAGTATATTGGATCATCACCTCGGAAGATGAGACTGGTTGTTGATCTGATTAGAGGTAAAGCAGTAAACGAGGCTATTGAAATATTACATTTTAATACTAAACATGCCTCCAAGGATGCTGAAAAAGTTTTGAGAAGTGCGGTTTCTAATCTCTTCAATAAAAATGAAGAAGAACATTATGAAACATCCGATTTAATTGTGAAAGAGGCATTTGTTAATGAAGGCCCTACAGTTAAAAGAATTTCTCCAGCCCCGATGGGACGTGCTTATAGAATAAGAAAAAGGTCGAATCATTTAACAATTGTTGTTGCAGCAAAAAAGTAATTTAGGAGGATTTTTTGGGTCAGAAAACACATCCAATAGGTTTAAGAGTCGGTATAATTCGTGGTTGGGAGTCTAACTGGTACGAAAGCAAGAGCTATGCCCCTAAGTTATTCGAGGATAAAAAGCTCAGAAGTTATGTTAGAAACAGATTGAAAAAAGCCGGTATCTCCGGAATTATAATCGACAGAACTTCGAAAAATATTATCGTTACTATTCACACATCACGCCCAGGTGTGGTGATTGGAAAAAGCGGTAAAGAAATTGCCCAACTTGAGCAGGAATTAAAACAAGTTACTGATAAAGAAGTAAAAATTCAGATCACTGAAATAAAAAGACCCGAGTTAGATGCATTCCTGGTTGCAGAAAATGTTGCTTCGCAGTTAGCAGGTAGAATTTCTTTCCGCCGCGCAATGAAATCTGCGATCACTGCCGCAATGAGAATGGGAGCCGAGGGAATAAGAATTATGTGTTCTGGCAGATTAGGCGGCGCCGAAATGGCTCGCACTGAACAATATAAAGAAGGCAGAATTCCTTTGCATACAATTAGAGCCGACATCGACTATGCAACAGCAACCGCTCACACAATTTATGGAGCGCTCGGTGTAAAAGTATGGATCTGTCGTGGCGAAATATTAGGTAAAAGATTATCTGAATAAGAGTATTAGGAGTTTTTTCTCATGTTAATGCCGAAAAGAGTAAAATTTAGAAAAGCACATCGCGGAAGAAGAAAAGGTGCAGCAAACCGCGGACATAGAGTGAATTTTGGCGACTTTGGACTTAAAGCTATGGAAGCTGCCTGGATTACAAGCAGGCAAATTGAAGCGTGCAGAATTGCACTTTCACGTAGAATGAAAAGAGACGGAAGAGTTTGGATAAGAATATTTCCTGATAAACCCGTATCCAAAAAACCACTCGAAACAAGAATGGGTAAAGGTAAAGGTGCTCCTGAATTCTGGGTAGCTGTTGTTAAACCAGGCAGAATTATGTTTGAAGTTTCCGGTGTTGACAGGGAAACAGCAACCGCTGCTTTGGCAATAGCATCTCATAAACTTCCTATTAAGACTAAAATTGTTACCAGACCCGATTTTGAAGATTAGGAGAGGATACTATAATGAAAATTTATGAAATACGTGAAATGACTAATGAAGAATTAGTAAAAAGAATAGAAGAAGAACAACACAATCTCGTGGATTTAAGATTCCAGCATGAACTTAAGAATCTTACAAATACTGCAAAATTGAAGCTGGTAAAAAAAGATATTGCTTCCATGAAAACAGTTCTTAAAGAACGTGAAGCAAAAGAGCTCAAGAAAGCTAAGGTAAATAATTAAGGAGTTTGGATAGATTTATGGAAAATGGTTCACTAAGAAAAACAAAACAAGGTACTGTTATCAGCAATAAAATGGATAAAAGTATTGTGGTTGCTATTGAAAGAAAAGTAGCTCACCCGATTTATAAAAAGTATTTCAAAAAAACTACCAAACTCATGGCACACGATGAGAGAAACGAATGCGGTTTAGGCGATGTTGTGAAAATAATGGAAACCCGACCATTGAGTAAAAGAAAAAGCTGGCGTTTGGTAGAAATTATTGAAAAAGCTAAGTAAAAAGGCGTTTTAAGGAGATTGATTAAATGATACAACAAGAAACAAATTTAGTCGTTGCTGATAATTCAGGTGCGAAAAAAATCCGATGCATAAAGGTACTTGGCGGAAGCAATAGAAGATATGCCAGCGTTGGTGATTTGATCGTGGTATCTGTTAAATCAGCCATCCCGAATGGTAACGTAAAAAAAGGAGAAGTATCACGCGCAGTGATAGTTCGTACGGCAAAAGAAATTCGCAGACCGGATGGATCATATATCAGATTTGATGAAAACGCCGCAGTGTTATTAAATGCACAAGGTGAACCAAGAGGTACAAGAATTTTCGGACCGGTTGCAAGAGAATTAAGAGATAAAAAGTTCATGAAAATTATATCTCTGGCACCAGAGGTACTCTAATAACTAAGGACTTTCAAGTATGAAAATTAAAAAAAATGATACAGTAGTGGTAATTTCGGGAAATAGCAAGGATAAAACCGGAAAGGTATTAAAAGTATTTCCTAAAGAAAGCCGGGTTATTATTGAAGGTGTTAACCTTCGGAAAAAACACTCTAAACCTAATCAGGCTAATCCACAAGGTGGAATAATTGAAAAAGAAGCGCCGATTCATATTTCGAATGTTATGTTGCTGGATCCAAAAACAAATGAAGCATCCAGAATAGGCAAAAAGCTTATCATTGATGATAAAACAGGCAAAAAGAAAGGCGTAAGAATAAGTAAATCAAGCGGCGAAATGTTGTCATAATTTTTGAGGAATGAGTTTTAATATGGCAAAGAAAAAGAAACAAGACGAAGCAAAAGAAAGTGCCGGACAGGCAGTTCAGGAAAAAATACCTGCAAGATTGTTCGATAAGTATAAATCGGAAATTATTCCTACTCTTATGAAAAATAATTCTTATAAGAGTATTATGCAGGTTCCAAAATTGGAAAAGATAGTTGTAAACATGGGCGTGGGCGGAGCAGTTCAGGATTCGAAACTTCTTGATGAAGCGGTAAGAGATCTCGAAATAATTATTGGTCAGAAAACCAGCGTCAGAATAGCAAAAAAATCTATCTCTAACTTTAAACTTAGAGAAGGAATGAAAATTGGCGCCAAAGTCACTCTTCGCAAGGAAATGATGTATGAATTTCTGGATAGATTAATTACTATCGCTCTGCCACGTGTACGTGACTTCAGAGGAATTTCGGATAAGTCATTCGACGGACGCGGAAATTATACTCTTGGAATAAAAGAGCACATTATTTTTCCTGAAATAAATGTTGATAAAATCACAAAAGTTCTCGGAATGGATGTTACTTTTGTTACTAATGCTAAAACTGATAAAGAAGCATACGATTTGTTAGTTGCGT
>CAZEXO010000271.1:0-5228 GCA_964516545.1 uncultured Melioribacteraceae bacterium | reverse complement strand
CATTCATAGAAAATTGTCATTTCTTAGAAATTCATTGTCCAAATATATTGAAATAATTCTTCAATGATTTTTTTTGACTCTATACGAATTTCTACTGATATGATTCATCATCTATCACGAAAACGTACAGGTAATGTTCGGGAGAAAAAGGGGACTGGTTCAAACTGATTTATATTCATGATACAATTTTTATTTCAAAAAAAGTTTCCGCAAATCAAGAAAAATTAAAGGTCATTAAGTTGTCCGTTTTTTTACGGAGACATCGAAATGACCTTTTTAGACACCCCATTGCTGACATTGCAAATTATGTTTACCTGATTTCAGAATTGTAATCAATTTTACCGATGTATAGTTTTTTTCTTGCCTTGGTGTAAAGTTTTCCCTGGGTTTCTATATCGCCGTAGTATCTGGCTATTTTCGCGGCATCCGTGCATATTTCAATAATAGAGTTCGCAAGGCTCTTATCATTCATTTGATTTCTGTTATCGCTCAGCACAACCATGCTTTTCAACAGCTTATCACCGGAATATAAATTGCTGACGATACCCACAAATTCAGAGGCGACTTCGTATAATTCATCAACTGAAGGCCAGCCTTCCTTATTTATATTCTGAGCGCACAACCACACTCCCCATTCAGGATGAGTACGGGTAACTTCGTTATTGACATAAAACGCGTCTTCAAGGCTGAGTCCGATTTCTTCAAGCCATTGAATACCTTCTTTACATCCGTAATGTTCTTTTACGTAAGAAGAAGAAACCGAATTTTGTTTTAAGAATCTGAAATTCTCGTCCGTGTCAATTATTAAAAATTTGATTTCGTTTGAATTGGAATCCCCTGGTGCGGCGGCGGCTTTCTCGTCAAAACTCTTTGTTTCGCTGTACCTTACTTTCCAATTATGATCCCACAAGTAATAAGTTTTACCTCCGACAATTTCCATTTCGAGGTAATGATTATTTTTGAAATCATCCTGTGAATGGCAACCGGGTATGGCAATATCACATGATTGTTCACCCCTTGCAGGAATTGTGATATCTTTGCTATGGTCATCACATTTCTGTAATTCAACTTTCTTTGGGCATTTGTTGAAACCCATTTTAATTACTGCTGGTCCTGGCATATTATCCTCCTTTCTCTTAAATAAATAAATCATTAGGCGGAAAATTTTACCAGCAAACTTACTTTACCATAAAGGTTTTGGATATAAATGGAGTATCATTTAATATAACAGGAGTATCACAGACCGGGAAAAAGACTTTTCTAGTCCGGTTAATCGAAAAATCAGTTGATTTTATGAAAGAACCAGAGTTAGTCGGAGCTAAAATCAGATAATATCTTTTATGCTTCTACTGAATGATAATCAGACGGAAGCTGATTAAAAGCTTTCTTAAAACATTTTGTGAAATAGGCGCTGTTATTAAAACCCACCCTGAAGGCAATTTCAGTAACATTGCCGGCTTTCGATTTAAGAAGCTGCGCGGCTCGCTTTAATCTATATGATTGCAGATACTGAATCGGGGGCATACCAGTTATCGCGTTTACTTTTCGGAAGAATGCCGCCCTGCTCATGAAAAACGCCTGACACAATTCATCAATTCCCCACTCTGCATCAGAAAGATTTTTTTCAAAAAGAGAGTGGAGCTGTTTTATGAATTCCTCATCCAATGAAGAAACATTTACCTCAGAAGGTTGAAGAAGCATTTCTCTCTGGAATCTTTGATGTAACTGTGCGCGCAAATCGAGCAGATTTTTTATCCTTGAAAGAAGTATCGACATGCTGAATGGTTTTGTAATATAATCATCGGCTTTAGTTTCATAACCGCGAATAATATTTTTTTCAGAAGCTTTCGCCGTTAAAAGAATAATAGGGATGTGGCTTGTCTTAAGATCGTTTTTTAAAATATCGCAAAGTTCGAATCCGTCTTTTCCCGGCATCATAATATCACTGATAATAAGGTCGGGAATTCGCGAACGCGCAGTTTTAATTCCGTCATCACCGTTTTCCGATTCAATCACTTCATACTCGGGCGAAAGATATTCTTTAAGATAACTTCTCACATCTGCATTGTCTTCTATCAGATGGACAACAGTTTTCTTTTCGGCAATTTCACTCCCTGATTCAACTGAATCAAAACCAAGGTTTCCTTTTCCCGGATGTTTGACGGGCTCGTAACCAACAGTTGTTTTAAGGTAATCTGTGTAGTCAATAATTTGTTCATCACTTTTGAAATGGTTTTTACCGAGCGGTAAATGTACGATAAACATTGTTCCCTTACCCTCGTTACTTTCAGCGTAAATATCACCTGAATGTAATTCAACAAATTCTTTGGATAATGCCAGTCCTATTCCCGTGCCTTCAAAATGTTCACCTGATGACTTTTCCGCCTGATAAAACCGGTCGAATATTTTACTGATTTTATCTTCTTTAATGCCGATACCGTTATCGCTTACATTGATCCTGAGATATCCGTCAGGGTATGTGTCGGAAGAATTCTCTGCAACATCATTGACTTCTATTTTAATCGTACCTTCCGGTTTAGTGAACTTAAAAGCATTTGACAGAATATTAATAACAACTTTTTCAATCTTCCGCGGATCGCAGTAAAAATCAACCGAACGTTGGGGTATTTCAATTTCATAATTGATTCTTAATTCTTCCGCTAATGAAATGAATGTTCCGGCAATACCTTTTAAGAACAAATAGGGGTTAAGTTTATAAATTTCCATCTTCATCTGCCCGCTTTCCATTTTGGAAAGATCAAGCAATTCATTGATGAGTCCTAAAAGTCGTTTCGCGTTTCTCAACATCATGGAAATTTTATTTTTATCACTCTCATCGGATTTTTTTTCAATCCATTGTTCCAACGGACCTATTATTAAAGTCAGAGGTGTTCTGAATTCGTGAGAAATATTCGCGAAAAAACGTGATTTGATTTTATCCATTTCCAATAATTGTTCGGATTGTTCCTTCAGCTTAACATTCTGATTTCTTACTTCTTCGGTTCTTTGTTCAACAATAGTTTCCAGTTCTTTCTTTTCTTTTTCTAATTTTTTGAGCCTCCATCTAAAGAGCATAAAAAGGAAACAAACGAGCAGAATTAAGTACGTGAAATAAGCTATCCAGGTTCTGTAAAACGGAGGTAACACATAAAAAGTAAACGAGTCTTCACTTCCGATTGTGCCGTAAATATTTTTTGCTCTGACATAAAAAATATATTTTCCTTCGCTGAGATTCGTATAGTCCTTAATAGTTTCAGTCGTCCAGTTTGACCATTCCTCATCATAGCCGTCCAGCCGGTATTGATATTCATTCCGTGATTCATCCTCGTAGAATGCCGCGGCGTATTCGAATCTAATATTTCTGTTCTGGTATTCGATTTCCGGATAAGAAGCTGAACCCGGGAGTTGTAAATCACTCCCCCCGAATATCAAAGAATCGCCGTTAAGTTTTATGGAACGAATGAGAGTGCTGAATTTAATCTCGTAATTTTTATCATCATTTCTGTCATAACGGATTAAACTGTTTTTTGTACCGAACCACACATAATTTTCATCAGGGAATATTACATTTACCTGGGTATTATAAATTCGTTCGAAGGGTTTATAAATTATTTCGTAGCGATCATTTCCCAAAGGTGATGCAAGATAATTTTTGGATTGCGAATGAAACCAGATATTTTTTTTATCATCCTCAACCAAATTAAAAACATTACGCGAGCCGTTCGCGAATTCGGCGCCAAGCATAGAATCAGGCAGAAACCTATTCATTGATTCGTTGAGTGAATAGAGTCCTTTATCAGTTCCAAAAAGAATTTTACCAGACAGAGATAAAATATTTATTTCGCCATCAGAGAGTCCGTCGGAAGTATCGTAATAGACTATTTTAAGTTTACTATCCGCGTTGAATTCTTCTCTGGGATTAACAATTTTAATAACACCTTTGGAAATAGTCCCAAGCCATAAATTGCCTCTGTTATCTTCACCTAACGATCTGATCTCCTGTGATATTTGCGGAAAATTATATTCTTCCTTCAGGGAATTTTCCAGAATATAAGAGCGCAATCCATCAGACTTAGCCGCAAATATTCTCGCCGGGTTGTGCTTTGACTGAATCAAAGAATAACATTGATTTACAGTTAGAATACCCGGAGGTAATAATTTTACGTTAGGCTCAGTTGTTATTCCCAATATCAACTTCTCGTTCACGACAAGCATGTCCCAGCAAACGGATTCGATACCCGGCACTTTTTGAAAAAGATTCTTAAAATTTCCACGCGATTCGTCAAACACATTATGGTATAAACCGCTTGTTGAGCCGGCATAAAAATCCTTCCCGTAACGGACAGTTGATACTATAATTCCCTCAAGCCCGTTTTTTTGTGTATAGAAACTGAAAGGACTGGCTTTCTCAATTTTCGTGATGCCGTCATTTAATGCCAGCCATAAATTTCCGCTGCGGTCTTCATAAATATATTTCACATCATTATCCTGCAAGCCATCCGTCGTCGTGAAAATATTCCTCACCTCTCCATTCGGTGCAATAATCACAATCCCGCCACGCAAAGTCGTGAAAGCGTAATCACCATTTGAAATCTGTATTCCGTGTGACAATAATTTTTCAGCGATATATTCATCAGCTTTTGTTTTGAAAGATGTGAAGTTATTTCCGTCATAAATGTAAAATCCGTTGGATCTTGTACCGATAAGAATTTCACCGTCTTTTGTTCTGAACATGGAATATATTTTCATATCGGCAAAAATCCCGCTGCCCTCAACAAAAACAAGCGAGTCGCCTGATAATTTTTTAATACCGATCCCGTTTTCCTTTACATAAAAAGTATTGTCGATTCTGAACGCGCAATGAAAGTTTGATTTGGAAGGTATAACTTTAACTCTTACGCCATCCCATATGAACAAATATTTAATCGCGTTGAATACCACGCATTCTTTGGTGCAGAAGGTATAAAACACATTTGTAAAATCATGATAGGTGTTTTTCAGTTTATTAATCAGCGTATTGTATTTCAGTGAGCCTGTAGAATCAGGGTATAAATAACCGAAATCTCCATAACTTCCGACAAAGATTTTCCCGTGATTATCAATATCTATTGACCGCGCTGCAATAGCGGGAAGATTGATTCGGTTCCAACTAACGCCATCATATTCAACTACTCCGCCCTGATTGGCAAAATATAATATTCCGGCTGCGCTCTGTGTTATACCCCAGT
>CAZEXO010000270.1:0-5279 GCA_964516545.1 uncultured Melioribacteraceae bacterium | reverse complement strand
ATAATCCATATGAAAATGAAGTCTCCCGGAATTATTATAGTCACCTTCATATTTAATTCGATCGCCGCCTAAACCTACTCCCAAGCCGAAATCAAAAGCATTTACTGGTGACGTCCAGAGCTTTGCGCTTAATCCGGTCGGTTCTCCAACCATAATCCCAAGTCCAAATCCATGATCCTGTGCGGTAATTGGGAATACTAACATCATTACGATAAAAAACATGCCTGGTAAAAATTTCTTCTTCATAACTATTACTCCAATATTATTTTTTTGTTTATTCCTGACTTAATCAAATTTATTGTTCAGAAACCATTCAAGTTTTTTCCCACAATTTCTAATTGTAATTGTTTTGGAAATAAACTCACATCTGTTTAGCGGATTACTTTTATCGGACTAGAGAACCCGACGCCCTTTTATAATTCTTAATAGTATCATTATCAGCGCAATAACCAGAAGTATATGAATAACGCCACCCATGGTGTAGGATGTGATTAATCCAAGTAACCACATTACGATTAAAATTATAACGATAGTGTAAAGCATGATTTATTCCTTCCGTTTTAAGATGGGTGTCCGAAGACACCCTTTATTTATCGAGATCAAATTATCTGATTCGTTTGAACTCGATTCTTCTGTTTTGTCTTTTGTTATCAGGTGAATCATTTGCAACACGAGGACTCTCTTCGCCATAACCGACTGCTGTTATTCTATCGGCGGAAATTCCTTTTGAAACAAGCCAGCCCTTAACGGCTTCTGCTCTGTTTTGGGATAGTTCCTGATTGTGTTGGTTGCTGCCGTCACTATCTGTATGACCGCTTATTTCTACATCGATATCAGAATATGTTTGTAATGTTTTTAGAGCGCCACTTAAAACATTTTCCGATTCGGGAGTGATATTAAATTTATTGGTGGCGAAAGTTATTCCTTCAAGTACAATCGGAACGCCGAGTTTTACAATGTCATCAGCAGGGTCAAGCGGGTTTGTTCCGCGTTTAATTTCAACGCCGTCATTAACGCTTCCACTATCAGTATCTTCTTTCAGTGGATCGGTTTTGTATCTCGATACTTCATCGCTGTCGCTGATCCCGTCGCCATCAGTATCAGCTAATAAAGGATTGGTTTTGTATTTGTTAACTTCTTCAGAATCAGTCAATGCATCGTTGTCTGTATAAGCTTTTAGCGGATCTGTTTTATGTGTGGATATTTCATCACCATCATTCAATCCGTCTTTATCCGTATCAGCGATTAAAGCTGCGGTTTTGTGTGTCATTATTTCATCATAATCGCTTAAACCGTCATTATCTGAATCGGCTTTATTCGGGTTTGTTTTGTACTTCAATACTTCATCGCCATCGCTGAGTCCGTCACCATCAGTATCAGCCACTAAAGGATTGCTGTTATATTCCTTTACTTCTGTTCCATCACTTAAACCATCGCCGTCAGTGTCTGAATTATTTGGATCGGTTCCGATTTCCAGCTCTTCACCTTTGGTTAAACCGTCCTTATCCTTATCCGAATTCATATTTTCGCTGGTGAATATTATGCCGACGCCAATATTAAAATAGGCATCATTAAGATCATCCGTCTTGTAATAATTCATATTTTCCGTCAGTGAATAATTTAGACCGACATTCAGATCAAGAAGGACTTCATCACTTATCTTGATTTCAGTGCCTAAGCCGACAGGAATTATTCCTGTCCATCCGTCAGCGTCAACCGGCAGGGGAGAAACCACATTCGGTTTTATTCCCACATTATAGTTCATTACACCGAAACCGACATAGAAATAAGGATTCCAGCTTTCAAAGTCCATCGGAGTAATGTTAAGGCGAACGTCAATTGGTATAATTGACGTGCTGTATTCTCCCGGTCCTTTAGCCATAGTGAGGTAGTTAAATTCATCGCCGCTGAAATTTCCGTATCCGATTCCTAATTCTGCGTTTAGAAACCTTGCAAGCTCAAGCCTTAAAAATCCGCGGGCTAAATATGATGATAAGGATATACCGTTATCATCCTCAAACTCTGTTGCAGGCATTATCCCGTTAAACTGGACTCCGCCTTTGAGTCCGAAATTTTTAAACTGTGCATTAACATTAACGCTTACCAACACGAATGTTAATAGCATTAGGATTTTTGTAAACAACTTCATTTTGTTCCTCCATGATGTTTTTTTGATAAATAAATGTTGCACTGAATTTGTTGTATCGTTGTTGACAACAATATAAGTACACGTTTTCAGCGCTACAATGAGGCGAAGGGATGAAAAAGGAACTACACCTTTGGGATTAGAGGGACAATAATGAATAAATGTGTTTTGTTAAATTGATTTACCGCTAATGCAAACCAATGCAAATGAAATAAATATATGAAAAGACCTATCTCACTTATTCAATTAACCACTTGATATAGGGAACCGATGTTATTAACTTTCGCATAGATTAGTTCTACAATAGATCGGTGGAATATTTTAAATAAAATTCTTATCTGTCGGAAAATCTAAAATATCTTTTTCGCAATACTGTTGTAGATGCATAAAAATTATTATAGACAAGTTTTTAGTTGGAGATATTCGGTTGAAAACAAAAACTGTGATAAAAATGTTACATACCAAAACTATTTAGACTAACTACAGAATGAGACAATTAGAAAACATATTTACGCGTCTTGGTTTAGATAGGAGTAATGGTTTATATATAACTAAAGATCAATTATGGGAAGAAGAAACCTCTTTCCCAAATCGCGTTAAAGCGTTAATTAAAAAGAAAATTCAACCTGATGCTTTCTTCTGTTTTGATAATAAGCCGTTGATTTTGTTCTTTCTTAATCCGCCCGATAAAAAAGAACTTTATAAAAAAATATGGAATTTCAATGAATGTCCCATAGCGATTTTTGTTGAGAAGGATATTATTGAAGTTTTTAACGGCTTTAATCTAGAAAAAGATACACAAGTTTTAAAACGAATTGGCGGCGAAGAAAAGCTTGACGATTTCAATTATTTTAAATTAGTAACGGGCGAAACATGGAAACACTATACAGACCAATTGTATTATAAAAATCGTGTTGACTACAAACTGTTAGAAAATATAAGAGCAGCCCGTAAACTGCTTGTTGAGATACACGGATTAAATTCCAAAATTACAAATGCCGTTATCGGGAAATCTATTTTTGTCCGGTATTTAATTGACCGCAAAGTAAAATTAAATTTTGAAGAGAATTCTCATATTTGGTCCAACGATGAATTCTGCGAATTATTGGATCACCCTAAAAAAGTGCAAAAGTTTTTTAATTATCTGGAGGATAAAGAGAAAGGGTTTAACGGCAATTTATTCCCGCTGACGTCCGATGAATATAATCAAATAACTTACGAAGAATTTGCTGTTATAAAAAGGTTGCTTTTAGGTGAAGATATTGATGAACTGCAGCTTTCTCTTTTTCAATTATATGATTTTTCGATAATCCCGATTGAGTTTATCAGCAATATCTACGAGTTATTTATTGGTCAAGAAAATCAGAAAAGAGCAGGAGCTTATTATACACCGCTTTTTTTGGTAGATTATATTTTAAAAGAAACTGTCGAAAAAAAGCTGAATAGTAAAGGATCAAACTATAATTGTAAAGTACTTGATCCTGCATGTGGTTCGGGAATTTTTCTTGTTGAAACATTAAGGAAAATTATTGAGAAATTCATCTTAGATACTGGTATTAAGATAAAATCCGAACCATTCAAAGCGGCTATAAAAAAATTAACCAAAGAAAATATATATGGTATAGACAAAGACACGAGTGCAGTTCAGGTAGCTATATTTTCTATCTATCTCACGCTGCTTGATTATTTAGAACCACCCGAAATAGAGACATTTAAGTTTCCTGAATTGTTAAATACGAATTTTTTTGTTGCAGATTTTTTTGATGAAGCATCAACATTCAACAAAATCTTTGAAGATATTGAATTTAATTGCATCATTGGGAACCCGCCCTGGAAGGGAAACGGGATGGATGCTGTGGGAAACAAATACTTAAAAAACAGAAGGGAAAAAGAAAAAAAACTAAATAAAAAATTTCAAATAGCAATTAATAACAATGAGATTGCTGAAGGTTTTATACTTCGCACTAGTGATTTTTGCAAAAAAGACACACATATTTCTCTTATTATTAGAAGCAGTAGTCTATATAATCTTGGTTACGGTAATGAAGAAAGTCCGTTCAGACAATATTGGTTGGAAGAATATTTTATTGATAGAATATTTGAGTTAGCTCCGGTTAGACATGAAGTGTTTGAAAAATCCAATAAAAAAGCTATTGCGCCTGCAGCAATATTGTTTTATCGTTATGCCGATGGGGAAGTTACAGATAATAATAGAGTGGAACATATTACCTTAAAACAAAATCGATTCTTTTCATTATTTAAAATATTCACCATCAATAGAGCTGATTATAAACCTGTTCAACAGAAAAAATTAAAAGATTTTGATTGGCTGTTCAAAGTATTAGTATATGGTTCTTATTTGGATTTTAATTTTATAAAAAGATTAAAAGAAGAATTCAAGACAATAAAAAAGAATATTTCTGATAACAAAAGATTTGTAGAAGGGACTGGAATCCAGTTTAGTAGTAATCCTACATACAATTCCAAGCATTTGATTGGTAAGCCATTTATAGATTCCACTGGTGTTTCTTCTTTTTTTATAGTACCTGAGAAGATTTCATCATTTGATAAATCGATGGTTCATAGGTTAAGAGATGAACGCTTATTCAAAGCTCCCATGCTTTTAATTCGTGAGGGAATTGATACGGATACATTGACTGCCAAATGTGTCGTTTCAATAAAGGATGCCTTATTTAAAGCCTCTTTAACATCTATCAAAGCCTTAAATGATTTCGATAAAGAAACGTTGAACGATATATTAGCATTATTTAACTCACAATTATTCTCATATTATGCTATAAATTTATTTACAACAATAGGTATTGAAAGAGAACGTGTTACAAACTATAATAAATATAGTTTGCCACATCTTAAATTGAATTCCGAGAAAAGTATTGTCACTATTGAAAAAACTTTTAAAACATTACACGCAGAAAAGAAGAAAGAATTTGTTGATAATATAAAAATACAAGAATTACAGAACCTTATTGAAAATGAATTGGATAGAATAAATAAAAGCGTGTACGAAAAAATAGAGATAAATGAAGTTGAATCAACTCTTATAGATTATTCTTTGGAAGTGAATCGAAACCTAATTATTGGCGATGAGCATCAAAAAAGTATTGTATTTGCT
>CAZEXO010000269.1:0-5295 GCA_964516545.1 uncultured Melioribacteraceae bacterium | reverse complement strand
AACTTCCCTAACGGAGCTAATTGGTTTATAAGTTTTTGGGATGAAGAAATAGGCAAAGAATTAATTATTAACGCGATGAAAGATACTGAAGTGTGTTGCGGTATGCACGTAAGCGAAATACAAATTCAGGAAACGCCGCCGTTTGGTAACAAGGAAAGATTTTTTGCTTCAAGTCCGGTGCTCATCCGAAAATATGACGAACAAAGAAAGTCGATTCACCTGACTTATAATAATGACGAAGCTGATTTTTATTTGACTGAAACACTTAAAAGAAAAATGAAACTCGCAAACATTAATAAAGAAGTAAAAATAAGTTTTGACAAAACTTTTCACGGATCAAAAACAAAACTTGTCAATATTAACGGCGTTAGCAGCAGAGCAAGTTTTTGTCCGGTGATAATTGAAGGTGACTCTGAAGCAATTCGGTTTGCCTGGAATGTTGGAGTGGGACATTCAACCGGCAGCGGTTTCGGAGCGCTGCAGTAATCCGATATAAAACCTGTTACACAGACTATCAGTCTGTGCAACAAAAAAATAATAAGGAGGAAATACATGTATGTAATAAAATACTCCGGTCCGTTCGGTTTTATAAAACCATGGACGGCAGTGAGGGATAGTGAGACTTACAGCCAAAATTTTTTAATACCTTCAATTGCAGAAAAGTAAGAGGCAAAACTTTTCTTTGGCGCTGTTTATTAACCTGGAGGATCAATGAATACAGCAAAGGTGATTGTTAAAGGAAAAGAAGTATCATTTTTTAAAAAAGAGAAACTAACTTATATCTCTCTTACAGATATGGCAAGATCGAAGGACCCACAAAGAACAAATTATATAATTCAGAACTGGATGAGAAACAGGAACACAATAGAATTTATCGGTTTGTGGGAAATTATTCATAACCCTGTTTTTAAACGCATCGAATTCGATGCGTTTAAAAACGAATCCGGATTAAATAGTTTTTCATTAACACCGCAAAGATGGATTGAAGCAACCAATGCTATCGGCATTATATCTAAATCAGGCCGCTACGGCGGAACATTTGCACATCAGGATATTGCATTTGAATTTGCATCATGGATCAGTCCGGAATTTAAGCTCTATTTGCTGGTTGAATTCCAACGTTTAAAAGATGAGGAAGCTAAAACCAAATCACTTGAATGGAATTTGCAAAGAACGCTGGCTAAAATTAACTATAAAATTCATACCGATGCAGTTAAAGAATATTTGGTGACTGTTCCCGTTACCAAAGAACAGGAAAATATTATTTATGCTTCAGAAGCTGACTTACTTAATGTTGCATTATTCGGAATGACGGCGAAGGAATGGAGGGATAATAACACTGATAAAGACGGCAACATAAGAGATTATTCTTCTCTTGAACAATTAGTTGTGTTGAGCAACCTTGAAAGCATAAACTCAATGCTTATTGAACAAGGACTAACTCAAAAAGAACGACTGATTAAGTTGAATAAAATTGCCATAAGTCAAATTAAATCACTTATAGAAAAAAGCGTTATAAAAAAAACTGAAGAAGTGATGCGAACAAAAATTAAAAGATAAAAACACAAGGAGAATAATTATGTATGTAATCAAATACTCGGGTCCGTTCGGTTTTATAAAACCCTGGACGGCGGTGAGGGATAGTGAGACATATCTAATAAATTTATTTGGGAGGTGAGATTTGAGAATAGAAGTACCAAAATTAAATGATGTTTGGCTCGATAATGGGTTAGCTGCTTTTACTATTCTCTTGGAAGAATTAAATGAGGATGAAGAAATTCTAACTTCTCTTGAAATTAAAGATGATGGGATAGTGTATTCGTTTGATGACTTCGAGGAGTTTGTAAAAGTATTTAGTCGCAAGATTGAATCAAAGATTGAAAATATGATCGTGGAGGGAGAAGACAAAAAGACAAACGAAAGTAAAGAAATAAAGAAAGATCATATTCTGATTCAAGAAAATTCAAAAGTTGGTGGTAAAGTTGCTTTCAAAGAAGAAATCTTCGCCACTGGTAAAACGTTGAAAGTGGTCACCGAGGCATTTGAAAATTTAGAAGAAGGTAAAAACAAATGCTTCTTTTGTAATCGTAATTTTAAGAAAAGTATAAAAAAAATACAGCAAGCATCTTACCCTTTTGTAACCAAAGTAAAAAGTCTTAGCGGAATTAGATCCGGTAAAGACTTAAACATGACGGAATATATTTCCGAATACTGCCCACAGTGTTATTTATTGGGAATCCTAGAATGGCTTGATGAGTCTATGGTTTACAGAAATTTACCCGGCGAAAAAAGTATAATTATTTTGCCAAATAAAGATAGTCTTAAAGATTTAATCCAATTAAAAAGGCAGAACAACAGTAATGTTTTGTTAAACACAAAGCGGTGGTCCAATATATTGATTGATATTGGGAACAAAAGTAGTGATAAAACTGATAGTCCGCCTAACAAATACACAACATTTATAAGTTTTTATGAGAGCTTTCTGATAGAATCTAAGTATGAATTTGATGATGCTTTCTGGTACATCATTGAAATACCCGCCGGCTCGGTTAAAAATCCACAGTATTTCAATGTAATGTTAGATAAAGATACCTCAAGAATCATAAAAGCATTATTGCGTAGAGATAAATTCTACTTTTACAGAGTTTTTATAAAAGAATTTTATGCTTTTCATACCGATTTGAAAAAAGGGATCAGAAATTTCGACTACGAAAAAGAACTGCAAGAGAAATTGTGTGAGTCATTTATTAAAGATGACTTCAAAACTTTTGCTTCCGCTTTTGTACCACGAAAAGGAATAAAACCCGGAATATCAAAAGACGCATATAAAGTTTTGGAAAACTTAATTAATTATTGGAGGATTGAACCAATGAAAATTGAAAACAAAGAAGAGTATATCAAAAATTTAGGGGCGGCAGGAACATCGTTAGCCAATTTGATAGAAAAGCGTTTGAGTCTTTTCTTTAAGTTAGAAAAAGCTAAGAATCCGACCGACTTTTTAAGTGCATTACAAGAAATCACAAGACGTTTATTAATTGATGATGATTCAAAATTCGGCAAAGTATATAAAGGATCAATTAGTGAAGTAACAAAAATGATTGTAGAACACCAAGACGACAAAGAATTTTTCGAAACGACCAAAAATATTTTACTTATTTATACAAGCCTAAGAACAAAAAAAGAAAATAATAATGAGGAGGAAAACTGATGAAAGCTATTAAAGGAATTGAACTAGTATGGTTGTCACAAACAGATTTAACCAATCTAAACGCCGGTGAAGGCGGAACTAATTTAGTTGATGTAAAAAAATATTCCAAAGATGGGATTGAATATCCTTACGTGAGCGGGCAGGCAATGAGATTTTATTTAAGGGAGTCTGTTAGGAGAAGTCTCGAAGCTGATCAGTATATGTGTACACCAAACGACAAAGGAGAAAACTGCGGTGATCAAGCAAAATGTTTGAACTGTGATTTGTTCGGATATATGCTTCCGAAAAAAGGTGAAGGTGCAGGAGTACGTGTATCTCCAGTTAAAGTCTCTACTGCAATGGGATTGTTACCTTTAGATGATAATTCAACAGTTGATTTTCTTACCCGTAAAAAGAGAAAAGAGGAAGGAGAAAAAGCATCCGGTGATATTGTTAATGTTGAGCTTGGTGTAAACATATATAAATGTGGAGTTTCAGTTGATGTTGAACGAGTTGGTGTCATTGAAAAATTTAATGAAGAAATTAAAGAAATGAATTATGAGGAATTTATAAATAGCGATGAAAAAAAGAAAAGAATAAATGCTGTTCTAAATGGAGTGAAATATATAAGTGATTATTCAAAACAATCAAGGCTTCTAACGGATTTTACACCAGATGTTATTTTAGCTGCAAAACAAGAAAAATATAGTCACCGACTCCAGAAAGCATTTGAAATCGATAATGAAGGGGAAATAAACGTAGAACGTTTTGAAATGATAGTTGAGGAGATGAAAGAATATTGTGAAATATTCTTCGGACTTTTACCAGGTGTTGTAAAAAATGAGGATGAAATAAAAGATTCAGTAAAAAAACTTGGGCTTGAGCTGTTAAAACCAGGAGACGTAATTTCAAAAGTATTATTATAAAGTAAGAGGTAACTATGAAAGGAATTGTCTTAAAATGTGAAGTGCTCTATTTTGCCACATTCCGAAAACCATCAACAAACAGCTTAATACTTACTTTCTCCGTTCCACCCTTTACAACCATCAGGGGAATGATAGCTAATGCAATTGGTTTACAACAACACGATCATTCTTTGCAAGAGGCAGTTAAGCTCGGTATAAAGTTAATAAAGCCGGGTTATAGGAACAGAGAGATGGCAAAGATTCTTAAGTTAAAGGAATCGTCTATGCCAAGATCAAGAGCATATCCATCATCACCAATGTTTAAAGAATATTTGGTTAATCCAACTTATGAATTTTTTGTTGGTGGTGAAGAGGAAAAAATCGAGGAAATACATTCAGCTTTCCTCGATTTGCAAAGACCTCTATATCTGGGACAGTCAGATGATTTAGTTGATGTTGAAGCATCGGATATATTTGATATTAAAGAAATTGAGACACAAGAAATTCATTCTGTATTAGAAGGAATTCATCCCGATTGTACTGTTGAGAAACTTCCTTATAGTTTTCATGAGAACGGAAACAAGTATACCGTTGAATATAAGGTAGTATCCATCCCTAATGATAGAGTAACGCTTCATGAACAAACAAAAGCTTACGAAATAGATGGAAAAAACATAAGTCTATTTTAGGAGAACTTATGGAAGAGAATGAAGAAAGTTTTGAAGGATACGATATCGAAAAAGTATTGGATGAATTAAATGCCAAATATTTTGTCGTCGAGAAATTCGAAAGTAGCGATTATGAAGATGGCTATGTTGGGGTTTATCTTGAAGATAATAGTGAATTTGAGAATGTATTGATTAACAAGGGATTTGAAAAAATAAAGAAGGACTTCTTTCTAATAGAGATAAACAAACTCAAAATAATTCCAGCAAGAGAACTCAAGGAAATTAAGCTTTGTTATAGCGAAAAGCTTAAAATGGTAAATAATACCTCCTTATTTCAAAAACGTATCCTTGAAGCGACGGCAATTTGGAATAAAATAATTGATATGTATTTGGCTATAAACAAATTCTTCAAACATTATGGGAAACATAAAGAATACTATTTTAATCCAACGGAAAGAGTAACCGAAAGATTATATAAATTACCTCTTTTACTAGTAAGTGACGAAAATAGTTTAAGTGAATTCTGCTACTATCT
>CAZEXO010000268.1:0-5344 GCA_964516545.1 uncultured Melioribacteraceae bacterium | reverse complement strand
TTGTTTGTTATCATACCATCCGAACAAAGCAGAAGGACATCGCCGTCTTCAAGCTCTTCATAATTTTTATCTTCAGGAAAAATTTCTGCTGAATCGGCGCCACCGTCAATAGCGCGTGTTAAATAGTGGCTGTACTGTTCAAGAATACTATCCGGGATTTCTTCGGAATTAGTTTTTTTATATTCCTCAACATAAGTGTGATCAACGGTTAGCTGTTTTAATTCTTTTTTTCGTAAAAGATAAATTCTGCTGTCGCCGATATTTCCCCAGACAAATTTATTGTCTTTTATTAATACTGCCGTTAAAGTTGTTCCCATTCCGCTAAGATCAGGTTCTTCCTTAATTTTATCGCTGAGCGCCTGTTGAGCAGTGTTAAATACTTTTGAAATAGCATCCTTTAATTCATCTGGCTGAAGATTATCAGGCAAAGTTTCCTGAAGGATCTTTTGGGCATGTTTAAGGATCAGAATGCTTGCGATTTGTCCCCCATGAACTCCTCCCATTCCGTCAGCAACAGCAAGGAAATAGGTGGAATTGCCGAAGTAATTAACTACGCAGGCATCCTGATTATTGTCTCTTCTCCCTGTGAAAGAGAGAGCATAGTGCTTAAGTTCGCTCATTGTTCTCTAAGATTATTTCCGAAATATTTCAGGAGATTATCTTAAAATATATTTCATTCTTATTTCACCTAAGCGTAATTCCGAATCGAGCGGTAATAAAACTTCTTCGCCAACCGGGATCTCTTTTTCGTTAAGTTCAATGGGATTAGTATCGCTCAGGTTTTTAATGTATAACTTACCGTTCTTAAAACTCAGTTCAGCGTGTTTTCTCGAAACAGTCGGAACGTCGAGCTGAATATGCGCAAATGCTCTTTCGCCTTCACCCGGTTCTCTTCCGATGGTGATAATGCTTCCCTGAGGCGTCGGATAACCTGCAACACGGAATGGTTTACCTCTGTCTTTTCCTGAAAGAAGAATAAACTGACCCGGAATGAATTTGAGAGTTTTATCCGAGGATGGTGTTAGTTTTACCGTTTGAAATTCTTCTTCAGCCGGGCTCATCTGAGGTTTATTGCTTTGGTCGTCACGTTTTCCGAATAGTTTTTTAAAGAATCCTGCAGCCATTTGTTATTTCCTTAAATTTATCTCATAAACTTTGTGCTGAGTATTGAAACAAATTTATATTTCGGTAATTGCTTTTGAATCACGAATTCCGGTGTTAATATTCAAAATTTATTTGAGATAAGCAACGATACTTTATCGAAGGCTGGTTTTGGATGATATTAATCAATTTTGCCTTTGAGCGATTCGGACGATTTATCTGAAGCATAATTGCCATTGAAATCGCTAATATTTATCTTCGAATCATGATATATCATGGAGTTGCCGGAATGAAAAAAATGTTTTTCTTTCTTTTACTTACAGTAACTCTTTCAATCGCCGATGATAACGTTTATTTTCGGAGAGCAATTCCCTCAATGACTGCATTATCCGAAATGCTAAACATTGTCGATTTTTCTCTTGACAGTCAGATGAATCATTACTTCCTTGATGCAGTTCAGAAAAAGATTTTTATCTATGACATCAATGGTAATTTATCCGGAAATATCAGTATTCCGTTTACGGAAAATCCGGTTGCTCTCGGATTATCTACAGATAATAGTTTTTATATACTGGATGAGAAATTAAAGAAAATATTTATTCTTGATAAATCGGGGAAAATTGTTAATTCATTCGGTGATGACAGAAAAAACGACGGTAGTTTTGAGAACCCGTTTTTTTTACGTCTTGATGAGTATGATAATATTTTTGTACTTGATAAGGGAAATCGGAAACTGCTTAAGTATAATAAAGACGGGCTTTATCGCGGTTCTTTCACCATCAGTAATCCAAAGGCAGTAGTTGTTGACAGGGAACAGATTGTTCATATTTTACGACAGGATGAATCGGGTAATTATTCTGTTATCAATGTTTCTGAAAATCTGAAATATATCAACGAAATAAAAATACTTAATGTTTTTTCACCTGTCGATATTGCTGTAAACTATTTTAATGAGTTCTATATTGTTGACGCTGAAGCAGGTACGGTTATAAGATACGGGCAATATGGTAATGTAATCGGTGAACAAATAGGAAAGAAAAGTTCGTCAAAAGCGCCGGGACAATTCTCGAATCCAGCTAGAATTATTTACAAATATATTAATAACGAGACGGAATCGATTTCAATACTTGATTCAAAGTTCTCGCTGGTTCAAACTTTTGAAATCACTACTTTACATGAACGTAGTAAACTAAAGGAAGTGAAACCCTTTTTACCGGTTACTCAAAATATTGAATTATCAGGTTTTGAGTTTCGTGAATATTTTACCAACGGTGGACTGGATTTTTTTATCTCACCGGAAAAATCAGTCAGGGTTTTCAAGGAAGCGAAAGAATTATTCCCACTTTCTCATTCATCACTTCAGGATATTGTTGGAGTTGTTGTCACAGAGGATGAAATATTTACTGCTGACGGAGAGAGTAACAGAATATTCACATTTGATAAAATAACAGGAAAACCGCGATCAGTAATTTCCCGAATATTTTCAGATCTAACATCAATTGTATCTGACTCGAAAAACAATATCTATGTTTTCGACAAAGATGAAAATGATATTTATGTTACGAATGATGAAGCAAGTTTCAGAAGTATTTTTGATGAAAATAAAATTCCTCTGGCAGGTAAAATACTATCTTTTACAATTTCTCACGATGATAATCTTTGTATACAATTTGAAAATGATGATTATTACTATCAGTATGACCTTAAATCGGGAAAGTATTCTCAGGTGAAACTGGAATATGAAGGTTTCGGTAAGGAAAACATAAAATATACGATGACTAATAGCGGCATTCTTGCGATTTATAATAATGTTTCGGGAGTAGTTGAGTTATTCGATGACGGACTTAAAATAGGACAGTTTTTATCAAGGGGGAAAAATGAAAATCAAATGTCCGGTGTTACAGGAATTTTCTTTGACGGGAAAAAATCAGAATTGATTCTCTCCGATAACAAATCGCAAGTAGTGAAAAAATACGGCATCACATTACCTTCTGAGCATAACTTAAGACTGGAAATAGACGAGTTGGGATTCGTAAAACTTATCTGGGATCCTGATAATAATGCTTCCGGGTATAAGATTTACAGACGCGATTCAAAAAACAAAGATTACGTTTTTTATAATGAAGTTCGCGAACCCAATTTTACTATCATGGAAGAAACATCGCTGCCTTTTGAATATACAATACGAACAGTTACACAGGAAGGTGAGAGTGAAATATTTTCGAACAGTATAATTGATCAATATACGTATGCGCGAACAATCCGATTCAGCCGCCCCGAAGAAGCGATTGATTTATTGGCTCAATATCGTGAAGTTAATCCGACTAATGTTGATAACCAGATTTTGGCAATTTACCGTGATCTTGTTAATGATTACAGGCAGAAAAAAAAATACGAGCTCGCTCTTAAGTATATCTCCAAAATGAAAATTATCAAACCGCAGAATTATACTTTTTACATCGAACGGAGTGAATTGCTCGAAGACATGCAAAGAACTACTGAATCAATGGAAGAAATAATCATCGCTAAAGATAAATTTACGGGTAATATAAATATCTATTATCACCTTATTCGACTTGAAAAAAAACAAGGTGATTTTCGTGGAGTAATTACTCATGCGAATGAAGCTTTAAATCTCTTTCCGGGCGATGAGAAAATACTTGCGAGCCTGGCAAATGCATATTACGAGTTAAAAATATTCAATGAAGCTGCTCGTTATTATCGCGTGCTTTCGCAACTGACAGGTGATCCGCAATATTCAATTCAGGCAGGCAGAATTCTTGTAGCACAAAAAAAATACGATGAAGCTTTCGTCATTTATAATCAGATGATTGCAGAGAATAAAAAAAACGGCCCGCTTTGCTCGGCGATTGCTGAAGCTTACCTTGAAAAGGGAGAGGATACAAAAGCAATAAATGAAATTAATGCCGGACTTGAACTCGAACCAGGAAATTCCGAATTATATTTTTTATTGGGTAAAATTCATCTGAAACAGAGAGATATTAAATCGGCTGAAAAAGCTTTTGAGAAAGCCGTTGAACTGGATGATAAAAATCCCGGGTATAATCTGGCGCTGGGTGATGTTCTTACCCAGTCCGGAAGAACTGAAGATGCAATTTATTTTTATGAAACTGCTGTTCTGTATTCACCGGAAAATATTGACGCTCTGCTGAAACTTGGAAGTATTTATTTCGAAGAAGGCAAAATTGATTATGCTTATAGACATCTGGCAAGAGCTTACCAATTGTCACCTTCAGATAAATCTTTATCCGATAAGTATAATTCAGTGAGAGAAAAAAGGAATGAGATAAATGCCAATCGTGAGCCGGTAGAATTCAACTACATCAGCCTCGGCGAAATTAATACCCGAACCATTGAAACTTTTAACCCAAGCAACTTCGGATCGGTTACTATTTTTAACACAAAAAATGAAGCTGTGTCGGACATTCTCATTAGTATTGAATGCGCAGAATTAGTGAGTTTACCGATATTGCTATCAATACCATTATTACAACCGAATGAATTTTTCGAAAATTATTTCGATCTGAAAATCGAAGACGAATTGGTGAAAAAGTTAAATGGAAAATCTGGTGTTAAGATCACGTTCAATTTAACTTACAACTATGGTGGAGAATCAAAAACAAATACACGAACTGAACAGATAAATGTGAAAAACTAAATAAATCTTTCACATCAGCACATAAAAAAATGTGTTTATGTGAAACCGGATTTAAGAAATATGTAGCGACTTAGTTAACCGAATCTTTAAGAGCAGGATATCTAATCATTTCCTAAAAATTTACTTCCATTATAAAATACAAATTAACAAGCTTCAGATTTGGAATTAAATTCCTCAAAGTAATGAAGAATCAACGGACGCCTGCCTTTAGTGGATTTGACTTTACCGGAATTATGAAATCTCAAACGTTCCTTAAGATTGGATGTATGACCGTAATAAAATTTATTATCCTTTTCGCTTTTTAATACGTAGGTAAAAAACATGTAATTTGTGTTTTATGGCGGAGAGAGTGGGATTCCTCCGAAGGAGTCCTCCAATGGAGTCCTTTGGACCTGCGGGAGAACCCAACACAGAGGGATGCTAGATTACATTTTTAGACTTAAGCCAATTATATCCATCAATGGACTTGAAAAAGAGTTCACGTTGGCAAGCCTCAGATTTGGAATTGTATTCCTCAAAGTAATGAAGAATCAACGGACGCCTGCCTTTAGTGGATTTGACTTT
>CAZEXO010000267.1:0-5384 GCA_964516545.1 uncultured Melioribacteraceae bacterium | reverse complement strand
ATGTGCACTAGATCAGCTTTAAGATCGTTAAGATTTTTTAGTAAAGCTCCGTGTCCGCTTGGTCTTAAAAATAACTGACCGTCAGTTTTTTTTGGTTCATTGTTTTTGTCGAGCGCAACCGAGTGCGTCTGGTGATCCTGAAATGAATAAGTAATCTCAAATTTATATTTATTGAACTTCCCGATTGCAATTTTTTCCAACTCGATAAACCTTGGTAAATAACCTTCAGGAATTGTGAAATGAATTCTTACCCTGTTTTCAGCATCTGCGATAAAGTTAATTCCTTCAACCAGATGTTCTTCAAAAGCTGTTCTGTGATCATTTCCATACTTATGAAAATGGAGAAGCGCTTTAGGAAGTGAGGATAAGTTTAAGCCTTTTTCAGTGAGAACAAACTCGAACAACTCTCCGAATTGCGAATTGTTTATTAGTGATTCGACTGATTCACCATAAGGTTTGAGAATATCATTGAGATCATCATAAAATCCGAAACTACCGATCCCCTTAATAAAATTGTATGCGAAATGGGCGTCTTCATTCCCTCCGGAAACAAGTTCTTTCAGTTCGTGTATTGTCTGAATTTTGGATAATACTTTCAGAAGTCTTTTTGCCATACGGGTTGCGGCGCCGGAAGCAGGGACAAATTTCATTATCCGTCCGGCTTGAACACAACTTTCATAAGCCTTCATAAGATCGGGAATGTCATTTTCAGAAACTGTGTTTATGCCGTCATTAATCGTCGCCGGTCTGATAATGTTGAGAGTTTTCTGACCGGATTTTATCAGTTCAATTTGTTTTCTATGGTCGTCTGCAGGATCAGTATAATTATTTTTCATTATCACGGAAATAGTTAATGGAATAATTCTCCCCTGCAAATCTAAACATTAAATTTATTGAATGTGTATCGATACCCGGCAATAATTTTATCTTTTTCATTCTTATAGATTACGGTTAGTCGTTAAAAATTTCTTTTAAAACCCCGGACAGCATCAGATTTTTTTCAAACTGCACAAGAGGAATATTGTGAGCAGATGCAATTTTCGAAAATCTCTGATCTTCGTTTCCGTCCACTCTGATAATAATCATGTCTGACTTCGGATAAACTAAATCAATTATTCTTTCGTTAAAATCCTCTTCAGTTTTTCCGGTATAGGACCTTTTTGCTTTTCCTTCAAGATGGGCGGCAATAATCATTACGTTTTCTTTTTTAGCCTGTTTAATAAAATCAGCTATCCGCGAAAGCTCATCATTAGCTGAAACACCGGCTGCATCCATACCTTCATTACTGGCACCGGTTATAATCATCGCTGTTTTAAATTTCTCGTTCTTAAAAACATTTACATCAGCCAGCATATCGAATAAAAATTTTTTCTTTTCGCTGAGCATAAAGACTTTGACTTTTAAGGCGCCGGGGCTTTGTCCGCAGGATGTAATTAACACGGGACATTGCGCGGTTTTTGTTTGCGCATAACATGAATAGTCTGATGTAAAAGATACAATAATAAGGATGCAGATTACAACAAAACGTAAAGCTTGAAAAAACATTCATTTATTCCCGGAATTTGAAAAAACAAGATTAGAAACTAACACATCAAAAATAAGAATTCAAACTAAGAATTGAAAGATTTTCATAGGGGAGTAAACTGATGGGCTGCATGAGATTCATACAGCCCTAGTAAATCATAATATATTAATAGCTATGCTCATCAAGTACCACTTTTCCTTTGAAGATTCGATAAATCACGATAGTATAACCAATCACCAGAGGCATTCCGACAAGAGCAATAATCAGCATTGTTTCGAGAGTTCGCGGAGTAGAAGCGGCGTTGTAAATTGTCAGGCTGTAATCAAGATTGGTGATTGACGGAACCAGACGAGGAAATAAACTAAGAGCCATCAAACCAATCATAGAAAAAATAACAATCGATGAAGCTAAGAATGCCCGTCCGAATTTCTCGGCATTCACCATCACCGGAATTAGAAGTATAGAAATTAACAAAACTATGAACAGAACATAAAAGACCGGATTCCCCAGAATAGCATCAAATAAAAATTTCGCTTCAAAGATTGTATATATCGTGAGAAGAAAATAAATCGATACAAACAGTATCCAGAATTTTGGAATAAGCTTCTTATTCCTTTCCCGTTGCGCGCCTCTCGTTTTAAGGCAAAGATAAATTGAACCATGCATCAGGAATAAAACAAGACTCAGGATTCCCACGCAAATTGAATAAGGATTGAGAAGGCTGAGAAAATTCCCCGTGAAGTACCCTTCGGAATTAATGGGAATTCCACGAAGAATATTTCCAACTGCTACCCCAAAAAGAATTGATGGTAACAGACTTCCCAGTCCGAAAGCAATATCCCAGTAATTTTTCCATTTGAGCGAATCAACTTTCCCGCGAAACTCAAGTGAAACAGCGCGGAAAATCAACGCCACGAGAAGAATCATTAGTGCAAGATAATACGCGCTGAATACTGTAGCATAAACAACCGGGAAAGCTGCGAACAACGCCCCACCGGCAGTAAGCAGCCAAACCTCATTTCCGTCCCAGACCGGTCCGATGGAATTGATATTAATTCTTTTTTCATTTTCATCCTTTGTAAAAAGATGCAGTACTCCGACGCCGAGATCAAAGCCGTCAAGTATTGCATAACCAATCAATAAAACGGTTACAAGAAGAAACCATATTATGTTTAAGTCCATTATGCTAATCCCTCCTTAACTGTTGAATGATCGGGTCCGGCTTTTACTTTTTTTACGAGCAGAAAAATATAAAGTGAGCCAAGCAACAGATAGACAAGAGCAAAAATAATTATAGAAATAAGAATTTCATGCGCGGGAACTGTCACCGAAATAGCATCGCTTGTTCTTAACATTCGGTAGACAATCCATGGTTGCCTGCCGACTTCGGTAGCAATCCATCCAAGCTGACAAGCAAACAGAGGCAAAGGTATAGACCACATGAGAAGTTTAAGCACTTTTTTATTATCCCATAATTTATCTTTTCTTATTAACCAGGCGGAGAGCATCATAATTCCGATGAAGTACATTCCAAGAGCTACCATATTATGAAAAGAAACGAAAGTCAGCCATAGCGGCGGAATTTCATCTTCAGGAAATTCGTTGATGCCCTGGATTTTAGCATTCACGTCGCCGAATGCCATCCAACTGAGCAGCCCGGGAATCTCAATAATTCCATGAAGATCAGGCGGATCAGTTGTGGGAACAGCAAAAAGAACAAGCGGTGCACCTGTATCTGTTGTATATAATCCTTCTATCGCGGCAAATTTTTCCGGCTGGGTTTGAGCCACTTGTTTAGCGTGTTCGTGTCCAAAAGGAAACACTTCCAGAACCGAGGCAATCAATCCCACAGTTACAGCAACCTTCATCGATTTTTTAGCAAATTCAAGATGTCGTTTATGATAAAGATAATAAGCCGCGATGCCTGCCATCATAAACGCGCCGGAAATTATTGCTGCATCGAAGGTATGCCAAAATCTAATCATTGTTGAAGGATTGAAAACAGCTTCCCAGAAATTCGTAAGTTCGGCTCTTCCGAGAGCTTCATTTAATTTATATCCTGCCGGAGTTTGCTGCCATGAATTCGCGACTAAAATCCAGAAAGCTGAAATTGTTGATCCGACAGCAACCATTAATGCACTGAACCAGTGAACTCCTTTGGATACTCTGTTCCTACCAAAAATATATAAACCTAAGAAACCCGACTCCAGAAAAAAGGCGAATACTCCCTCAGCAGCCAATGGAGCCCCGAAAATATCACCGACAAATTTTGAATACTCCGACCAGTTTGTTCCGAATTGAAATTCCATCACTATTCCGGTCGCCACTCCAACCGCGAATGTTAAGGCAAGAACTTTCCCGAAGAATTTTCCAATCTGAATATATATTTCATCTTTTTTCCGCCAGCCGATTGTCTCGACAATTACCAGCAACCAGGCAAGTCCGATTGTTAATGGCGGAAAGAAAAAATGAAATCCGATAGTCATGGCAAATTGTAAACGTGCCAAAAGAACAGCATCCATCAACTTCCTCCCTGATTTTTCGAAAACCAATTTTTATTTAATATTTGCGTCCCTTATGATGCAACACGAATATACTTGGAAGGTTATTATTTGTCAATTTAAGAAATTTTAATCGGGAAAAGTTTATTCATTTTTCCGGAAGGAATGAAACTGAGGGCTTCTGAATAAAAGTTTTCTCATCTGCAGCGGCATGTAAAATTATTATTGAGAAGTCCTAAAAACTTTTTCATGAGATATAAGTTCTCACCTCGTTTTTTTTCTTTAAGCGAATCATCTTCAGGAAACCCAAGAGTTAATACCACATCAATCTTTGAAGATTTCGGCAGTTTTAGAATTTTCTGGATTGCTTTTTCATCAAACCAGCCGAGCCAGCATGTGCCCAGTCCCAAATCAGTTGCCTGTAATATTAAATGGTCGCAGGCAATCCCGATATCAATCAAGCTGTATTGAATACCTCTGAATGTCCCGGCAAGTCTGGCAATGAATTTTGATTTTTCTCGGACTACAACTATTACAACAGGGGCATCCGCGATAAATTTATTTAATGAATATAATCCCGTCATGGATTTCCGGGCAATTTCATTTATCATTTCGTGATTATCAATTACCAGAAATGACCAGGGTTGGGAGTTACATGCCGAGGGCGCTAAACGCGCTGCTTCGATACACTGATCAATTAATTCTCTAGGGATTTTTTTATCCAGGTATTTTCTTACACTCTTTCTTTTTTTAACTAACTCGATAAAATTCATATTTCCTGATTATTTGTGAGGTCTAAATGAAAAATAACAATTACTTTTTAAAGTCTGCTCAAAACTTTAATCCTCCGATTATATTTTTTCTGTACTCAAAAATTTTCCTCAGTTTTCTTTTTATAAACAAAGCATGAACCAGTTCCCCGATCGGTCCGAAAGGAAGTTCATAATGAACAATGTCCTCCATTTTTACCCCGTCATTCACCTCGGTGAACCGGTGAAGATGATGCCAGAATTTGTACGGACCAAATCTTTGTTCATCAATAAAATAATTCCGATTATCGACATGAGTGATTTCAGTAACCCAGCGCAGAGTTAAAAGAGGAGATATTTTAATTCTGTAAGTGATGATTTGTCCTGCAAACATTTTTTCATCACCGCCGGAATTTATTTTGAATTGCATATCAGGCGGTGAAATTTTTTCAAGATTTGCCGGATTGCTGAAAAACTCCCAGCACTTATCGGGATTTACAGGTAAAAACTGTTCTTCATTTATTCTATACATACATCATCCTTTTTTCCCAATAAACGGAATAAACGCAGGGGTTTTACTTTTGTATTCCTCCCAATCCGGTCTGCCCT
>CAZEXO010000266.1:0-5398 GCA_964516545.1 uncultured Melioribacteraceae bacterium | reverse complement strand
CTATACCGGATAATAAAGTAGGAATATATTTCACCATTCCCGGATAAAGCGTGAGAAGAGCAACGCCGCCTATCATCATTGGCGTATAAAAAGAATTAACCGTAAATACTTTTTTCCACATAGCCCCCATGATAATAGCGCTCACTATAACCATAATCCAAATGAATTGATTATCAGCGGCTTTAAATTCTTCGGGCGAAGGCGGAGTTTGAGTTGTGTTTGAATACCAAATGCCTAATGCAACCACAAAAAGGATTAACCCATGAGCAAGTAGTATGTAACCTGATTTTTTAAGGTTTTCATCATCATTAACATATTTACGGAACATAATAACCATTACAATGGGAATCAGTGCGATCAGGGATAAAAGGTGAACTCCGGTTGCCAGACCGAAGAGGTAAAAAATCATTATGATATATTTTTCGCTTCCTCTTTCATCGGCTTTTTCATTCCACAACATAATAAGCCAGACGGCGAAAGCAATAAAAAATGTTGACAGTGCGTACACTTCAGCTTCAACGGCATTGAACCAAAACGTATCGGCGAATGACAATGAGAAAGCTCCGATTGCTGCAGCGATGTAAGTTCCGAGAGCATCCAGCATACTTTCATGTTTTTTCTTTTTGTAATTATCAATTAGCTGAACAGCAATTAGATATACGAATAATATTGTGAACGCGCTTGAGATTACCGAAATCATATTTACCCGTAATCCGATATTATCAGCAAACGGAATCATCGAGAAGAGTCTGCCGAGGATGAGGAAAAAAGGCGTTCCCGGCGGATGAGGCACCTGCAGTCCATATGCCGATGCAATGAATTCGCCGCAATCCCAAAACGATGTTGTTGGTTGCACGGTCATGATATATACGACTAATGACGCGGCGAATACAAAAAACCCGATTATTCTTTTCAGTTTAATTTCACTCATTATTTCCCCTTGGAATAGAATTTATTCATCATTTATATTTTCGTTACTTTCGTCAGGTTTATGAAAAAAAATATCATAATTCTTTTTCTCGCGGTTAAGATGATACTTTTCATACATTGACGCGAGTCTCGATAAGGACAACTTGTCGAGTTCCTCTTCATCCTTATGTCTTTTGATGAGCATTTTGAAGTCATATTTTTCTTTCTCATCAAATTTTTTCTCGTAGTGTTTAAGAGCCTCGAGATATTTTTTTTGTTCTCTGAAGGACATTTTATTTCACATTTTTTAGTTTGAAATAGACTTCTTCCGGTGAAAAAATTCCCGCGAAAAAACGTTCATAAATCACGGGTTCAATATTCACAAAAAAATTCATCCACCTCAACACTGCAAAATTCGATACTATAAATTTTTTTTCAAGAATCTCAAATTTAATTTTGCCGCCATAATCCGTTCTGTCGTTTAATTTCCATTTTTCATAGAACTTCAGTTTTCGGTTCTCAAGATATTCGTAATTATCAAAAGTACGAATCGAGAAAGGAATTTTATGATCAGGTTCGCCGAAAAATTTCGTGTTCAGAAAAAACGGGGCATACACTTCAAGAATTCCTCCCGGCTTCAGGATTCTAGACAATTCAGTTATAGTTTTATGAAAACTATCTAGATGTTCAAGAACATGACTTGCATATATATAATCAAAGGCATTTTCACCGAACGGATATGGAAAAGTATTGAGATCGTGAATTAGATTACCGCCGAAATCGACAATATCAATATTCACGAAATCATCTTTTATACTTCTTCCGCATCCCAGATTAAGTTTTTTCATTTAAGGGAAAAACCTCGCCAATCATTTCTGGATAATTACACAAAGTTCAGTATAACCGCTCCGGCAGAAACTTTTTTTCCAGATCGGTCTGAAGGAAACATTAAACAGCTTCATTATGAATCCGTTGATGCTGAAAGGATCATTCCCGGTGATTTCAATAACTTTAAAACCATTCTCCAGATGAAGCTGCTTTAATCTATTATAAGAGTATGCTTTTTCATAACCATGCTGCCATTTGCCGAAATGGAAAAACTGATATAACTGCCAGAGAGAATATTTTGTCGGAACAAAAGTAACAATATACCCGCCCGGTGCAAGTATTCTTTTCCATTCATCCAGGAGTGGTTTTTCATTTTTGAAGTGTTCCATCAGTCCGGCGCTGAAAATCAAATCGTAAGAGTCTCCCGGAAGATTTGTATCACGGCAATCAGCAAGAACGGCTTTATCTATTTTTTTTTGAACTATATCGATTGAGACCTGACTGTTATCAAGCGCATGACATTCAACATCAACACGGCTTTTTTTTATAAGATGGATATTGGAGCCGAAACCGCAGCCGATTTCAATAACCTTTTTGACAGGTTTATCAATCCTGTCAAGATATTTATTCAGCGTTTTATTCCTTTCAAGAATAAGCCATTTTTCGGCTTTAGACACGGAATAGTTTTTCCAGTAATCATCCCATTGAATCATTTGATATCGTGTTTATTGAAAAAAAATAACAGTTAATATAAGAAAATTTTATATTCCGATCTGAGCATTTAAAGTATAACAGGAGTCGTACGATGCAATTGTACAAAGAATTTATACCCCGTGTTTCCGTTATTTTACCGACCTATAACAGAGTTAAGTATCTGAGCCGCGCGATAAATTCGGTTCTTAATCAGATTTATGAGAATTGGGAATTAATTGTTGTGGATGATGGAAGTGATGATTCTACATATAAATTAATAAACTCATATCAGGAAAAATTCGAAAAAGTCCGCTATATGAGGCATCAAAACCGACGAACTCCCTTAACCCTGAACATAGGAATTTTAGCGGCAGCAGGTTATTATATAACGTTTTTAGGAAGTGACGATGAATATAAAAAAGAGCATCTGTCGCTTCGAATGGATATTCTGGAAAAGGAAAACGAAATTGATTTACTTCATGGCGGTGTGGAAATTATCGGTGATCCTTTTGTAAAGGATAAAAATGATCTTTCTAAAAAAATTCATCTTTCAGAATGTGTAATTGGCGGAACTTTATTTGGTAAAAAAGAGACCTTTCTGAAACTTGGGGGATTCAGAAACCTTAATTACAGCGATGATTCAGATTTTTATGAAAGGGCATTACCAATCTGCAAAATCCGCGAAGTCGATTTTCCAACATATATTTATTACCGTAATACGCCGGACAGTATCTGTACGACAATTACACAATAAAAAACGGTATTGTGAATTTTGTCCTGGCTTCACGAATACCGTTTTTATGAAATTTATCTTCAGGTGAAATTACTTTTCAAAATCCAGAACTTGTCCTTTTTTCGGGCCGTCCGCGTAAACAAGCTGAAATAGTTGTCCGCTGTTATTGTTGCGATCCCACTGAACAAGTTTCGCTCCGTTTCTTTCCAGCTCCATACCGCCGCCGTCAACAGAAATAGCTTTTCGTGAAAAAACATTTTCAAACATAATTGTGTGTCTGTCAACTATGATAATTCTCCATTGTTGCCACTCGGGAACACCTTTCGAATCCATATCCCATGTCTGAATCTCAACGCCATTGTCTTTTTTCATCGTGAATTTTTTACCGGTCTTTTTTTGGATTTTTTCTTTCACGTTAAGTTCTTTTTTCCCGGCCACATCTACAATAAATCCGGCAAGATTTTTAATTGCATGATAATCGGTGTTTCTTATTTCGGGAAAGGTGAAGGTTCTTTCATATTTGTCTTCATCATAATCCCAAATCTGAAATTGAAGGTCTCTCTTTGCGGTGTTAGGATGTCCGCCCGGTAAATCCCAAAATTTGTTACTCTTTGCGGCTTTAATGTAAAAATAATACGAACTGATTTCATTCTTCCAATTTTGGCTCTGCGCTGTAACAGTATTACTGAGAATAAAGGCTGAGAACATGATTAAGAAAATTGAGTAATTTTTCATCTCGAAACTCCAATATTTGTTAAAATCCCTACTCGTCGGCTTTTCGGATACGCCCCGTGTTTATACTGTTTTTGCGGTCTACAGTCCCTCCGTTTTTTTTATGCAAAGATAGAAAAAAATATTTAATGAGACAGTCTTATCTTTAGCTCGGAGAATTTTCTTGTGTGAAGTGAGGAATATTAATACAATAATTGAATAAGTATTAAAAAATAGCTCAACATAAAACGCTATTTAATTATCGGAAATTATCTTCAAAAATTTTCCGTTCAGTTTTTTGGAAGATATAATTTTGGGCGATGAAAGTAATTAACGCATTCTCCTTGCAAAAGAAATTATCGCTTTTTTTCTAAAATGTATTTTTAGAAGCGGGTATTTTTTTATCATAATGATTCAATAAATTTACGGAAGAATATTTCATCAAATGCAGGGAACATAAAAGTGGAAAAGATTGTGAATCCTTATGTCGGACGAAAAGAATATAATTGTTTTGGATGTTCACCGGGAAATCCAGGCGGAATGAAGATGGAATTTTTTGAAGAAGGTAATAAGCTTGTATCGATATGGAAACCTGACATCAATTTTGCCGGTTATAAAAATATTCTTCACGGGGGAATCCACTCAGCCCTGATGGATGAAATAGCCGGATGGTATGTTTCTGCAATAATGAAAAAACGGGGTATGACATGTAATCTTGAAGTCCGTTACAAGAAGCCCGCAAAAGTTGATGAGGGGAATTTAAAACTTGTCGCTTCATTCCTGAATACGCAAAGAAATATTGTGAGTATTAAAACAGACTTGTTCAATTCCTCAGAAGAATTATGCTCAACAGGAATTGTTAAGTATTTTTTATTTACTGCGACTTCAGAGTTATAAATATAATTTTATATTACAACCCCGAAGCAAATCATCATTCCGCTGTTTCAAGGATTTTTCTCAGTTCATTTTCAGATACATTCAACAAATTACTTTTGATTAATCTTGGAGTCATAACAGCCCAGTTTTTATTTTTTATGAACACTTCCCTGAATATCGGCAGGGCATTTTCAAGATCGCCGTTATTTACAAGTGTGACAGCGTGCCAGTATTTCATTTCAATATTATCGGGAAACATTTCTTCGGCAGCCGTGTATTCTTCAAGAGCTTCTTTCATATCTCCCTGTTCCATGGCTAAGTCGCCGTTATTCATGTGCTCATAAGCGCGGTAAGTTTTCAGGATTCGTTTCATTTCTTTTATTGATTCAGGATGATCTTCAACCCGTAAATCAATTATTCTGTCGACCCAGGGTTTGCCTGTATTTTCACCGCTTACGACAAGGATAGCGCATGATTGCCTTCCCCGGATATCGCCACCTTCGTTTTCCGCGGCTTCGAGAGCTGCCATTAACTTTTCCGCGAGCGGCGCTTGTGTGGTTTCAAAAGCCTCAGCCATTGCCTGCCATACAGTATTTTTTAACATCATGTTAGCCTGGCAAGAATAGTTGTTTCCCTGAACGTGCCCCG
>CAZEXO010000265.1:0-5423 GCA_964516545.1 uncultured Melioribacteraceae bacterium | reverse complement strand
CTCCGTAATCGCGTGCCCAGGTGCACAGCATCTCCCCCGAACCGCTGCCGAGGTCAAGCACTCGGGTTCCCGTTTCCAGACGCAGAGCTGCACCGAGAGTGGCGAGTTTTTCGGGTGTGAATGGATTGTGGATGCGATGAGCACTTTCAGTGATGTTGAATATTCGTGGGATGTCCATTTGGGAAAATTTCCTTACAGTTGTGAATAGATTCGTCCAGGGCCTAACGTCGTATTCTGTTGAAAAGAAAGTTCCGCCAAAAACAGCTGGCAAACAAGAAAAAACATTATACTCTAGGGATTTATTCATCCCGTTTTTCTGCCTGTCCCCATGGGAACTTTTATCTCACGTCCAACAGCCGCGCATGATTAATTTTTGTGAACAAATTATCTGTCTTTATTAAGTGTAACTTTCTTCGCTCGTCTTTTTTGTTGCTGTATTTTTGTTCTCAAATCAAAAAAATACTTAATATAATCTCTATTTGATCCGTTAGTTCAAGGATCGGGCGGGCACCTTACTTGTCCGCCGGTCTTTTGGTGGATTTTTTACTTGCCTGTCCGCCAGTTTTTGGGGCGGGACATTCTACCTTTAATAGATGTTATATGGCTTTTACTATTTTAATTTCGTATCTAAACTTTTAAGAAACTCTTCTGCCGTCAATATATCTATTTTACTACGCCTATAATCTATTTTATTTCTAGTAATAATAAGTGTAATACCATTATTGACTACCGTGTAATACTGAATTGCATCTTCAAAATCAGTGAATTCAGAATTCAGTGATTGTTCTATTACTCTTTCGTCAATTGGTAGAATATTTATGAGAGTTTTTAATTTTCTTAAGCTCCTTAATGCTACTGAATTTGTGGTTTGTTTCTTTAGTAGGTAGTGCAGATTTGCAAAAATAAGTGGGGATGTGTAAGCAATAATTTTATTTTGATTAATTAACGTGAATAATCGAGCTGCGTGAATATAGTGCGGTTCTCTTTCAGCAAGTAAATCTAATATTATATCCGAATCAACAAAAAGTTTAATCATCTGGAGTATTTTGCCTCAATATGATTTCTATAAATCTCTTTCATATTAATATGCTCTGGTAACTTGATTATCCCGGAAAGCTCAATAACGTTTGGGGATATTTCAATTTCAGTGATGCTTTCTTTATCAGACTTGTCAGCCGAGGCTGATATCAAATTAAAATATTTTTCAACCATTACTGAAAGACTCTGTTTATTTTTTTGAGCATACTTTTTAGCACGCTCAATTGCTTTTTTATTGAGTTTTAATGTTAGTTTAGTATTCATATAATTCCCTTCTGTAATACGTATTATTCTTACAACAAGATACGTATCGTTGCTCTAATTTTCAAGTACAACTATTAGCCATATAACGATTTCTATCTTCCCATAAGGGAAGGGAATTATTTATTTAGTTGTGCCCAGCCAAAGGCTGATAAACTTTCCGCCCGGGAAAATATTTTGTAATACCCATACCACAAAATAATTAAGGAGATAGACTATGCAATCTAAGTCCCTTCAGACGAAAAGGCACTTCATTAAAGACAAAATAATTATCGTTTGCCTGTCCCGCGCATCCCTTTTGCGGGAAGCCGGCTAAGGTAAAGCACCTCCAAAGGAGTCCTTCGGACAGGCTATTATCCTTGATGAAGCCGGTATTCCGATTTGTAACTCATTCAAGTTTTCAAATAGCTATCAAGGTTTTCACATTGATATGTGGAAGATAATCAATGCACATGTTAAGGACCTTGATCCTAACAAAGTAGTCTTTGCCGTTGAGATATCGATCAACCTCTGGCAAAAACTTTGTCACTTCCTTTCACAAAAAGGATTCACCGTTCTGATGGTCAGTCCCTTATTCACACACCATGAACGCCCAAAGATTAACAACAACTTTTCCCGTACAGACCCGAAAGATTCTCTTGCCGTGGCAAACTACGCGCGTCAGGGATACTTTAATTTTTATAAGAACTATTCAACCGAGATGGATGCCATGCATCGATTATCAATTACATACGACAAACTAAAAGAACTTATAACCCAGACAAAACAACGTATCCGCTCTCAAGTCGAACTAATTTTTCCAGAGTTCCTGGAAACAATAGAAATAGATACCGACACGGCAAGACACCTGCTTCGCAAATACCTTACTCCCGATGAGTTCCACAGCATGAACATCTTTCTTGAATCACCCGAATGTGAAAAAGTATCTCAAAAACAACACGGTGTCGAAACACTTAAGCGTATCAAAGAAGCTGCAAAGAACAGTATCGGAGTAAAGATAAAAGATGAACTCCTTGTTGCTGAAAAACTAACCATGCTCTGCTGGCTTAACCAATATTTATTACTGAAAGAACAAATAAAACATGTTCTCGATCAGATGGTCTCACTTGCAAAACAAACACCATACTTTGATATCATCTCCTCACTCAAAGGAGTAAGTGATATTACCGCAGCCCGCTTCATTGCAGAACTAAGAGATCCATCACTGTTCAATCATTACAAAAAGATCGAAGCCTTTGCAGGCGTTAACCTTCGTCTCTCACAATCCGGACAGTTCACCGGTTACCGTAGAATAACCCATATTGGTAATCATCGTCTTAGAGCGATACTCTATACTATGAGTGAAGAAACAAAGAACCATATACCCGAAATAAGAATACGATATCTTAAACGTCAGATGAAACAAGCCAGATACAGAAAGAACATAACTGCATGTATATCAAATCTGCTAAAACTTATCTCTTCAATGATAAAAGAGAACCATAAATACCAATACAAACCAGTGAAATCAGAAGAGCTCATTTTACTTGAAGAACAGTACAAAGAATTTAAGAACAAAAAGAAACAAAAACGCACAGCATAAAATTGATAACAAGTTCTTTGAAAAAGACAACATGGAAAATGCTTAACAGAAAACAGGGTAATAACAGAAACTCTGCTATTTTTTAGTAACCGGGATGACCATACGCTTAGGTCAATAATGGGTTTAATAAAACGCCATGACTAACTGATAAGATGGTTGTCCTGGTTCTCTTTGAATCGCACCTGCCCGTCCGCAGGCGGGTAAGAAAATTAGTATAAATACAAAAACATAATTGTATTGACGGAAGTAAGACTAGGTTAAAGAGAACAAACAATACCGGGACTCTCATCCGGTTACTGAATATAAAAAGCAAAGGGTGAAGTACGCCATGTTATACAAAAACTAATTTACTTTTTTAATCAGTATAGTCACTTTATCAATGAACAAAGAAGAAAAATATTCTTATAGTTCTCTTTTTTTTACTTGCATTGATGCAAGTAGGCGTTGCAAATAACCGGCGCCCCAGAACAAGAACGCCGAGTTGAAAAGCTAACGCCTATTATTATTAAAAAAATTATTTAGCAGAACCACTTTACAAAGTAACTTAACACGGGAGAACAAAGCCACTAATCACGAAAATGCCGTATGCGAAAACGGCGTCCGGTTGATTTGCGGGTTATATGCGTTTCTCAATTTTTCCTTTTAAATATTTCTTCTTTCTTTAATAATTGATGACCTTCAAATACAGTAAGAATATCTATAGAGTTTTTCTTTACCAAGTAAACGATTCGAAAATTTTTATGTAATAACTCGCGGATATTCTCCAACGATAATTCAGGCACAATTCTACCTTTTTCTGGATGATCAATTAATGTTTCAGCAAGCGATATTAACTTGTCAACAAATTCAATTGCAACAATGGGATTATCTCTTGAGATGTATTCTTCAATATCTTGCAATCGAAGTAATGCTTCTTTTGTCCAGAATAGTTTCATTTTTCTTTTCCAGATCTTGTTTTTTGTAGTTCACTTCTAAGTTGAGAAGTTGAAAATACTTCACCCTTTTCAGAATTAGATAAACCACGTGAGATTGAATCGATGAAGAGTTTGGTTTGTCTTAAATCATCAAATTCTGATGGAGAGATTAATACACCGGCAGGTTTACCGTTTTGTGTTATAATCAAAGAATTACGCTTATACTGGATTTCTTTAAGATATTTTGCCAACCCGGATTTAAATTGACCAACTGGGATTATATCGTTTGCAACTAATATGTTTTTCATTTTCGTATCCTTATATTGTCTTTATTCTGAACTAAATATAAGCCCATATTACGACAACATCAAGATTATTTTCTAAGCATATAACGGCGTTGTCTATAGAAAAGAAAGTCAAGAAAAAAGTATTCCCTCCGGGAATATTTCATCCCGTTTTTTTGACTTTGGTCTCACGTCCAACAGCCGCATGATTAATTTTTGTGAACAAATTATCTGTCTTTATTAAGTGTAACTTTCTTTGCTCGATTTCTATATAGCTTGTTTTACTACTCGTCTACCTGCCTGCCGCAGGCAAGTTTGAGCTCTATTGTGGCAATGCCACCCAGGCTACGGCAAATTCTTAGTATAAACAGGGAGGGGTTAACCGCAAATATGAATGTTCCCAAATTATTCTGGGACTTCAAACGCCGTTATGAACTCTCTCTCCCACTAATTGTAGTTTTTCTTTTCCTTATTGATTTATTTATTCAACAATTTTATCATCATGCCGTATTGACTGCAATATTTTGTCTATGCCGCTTTTTCTTTATTCACCTTTTTGTATGGTTTGTATTTCTTACCGCTTCTCATTATTCCCAAACTCACTTTGGCTATATATCTGGCAACTGAATTGACCGCGTTCTTCTCTGTTAATTTCTTTTCCGTTATCAGGTAATCATAATATTCTTTTATCGGGTTATCATGATTTAATGCTCTTATTGCCGCAGATTTATATATCCCTTTCAGTCTTCTTGAATATCTCGGCTTCCTTTTCCCGTATGATCTTCCTCCGCTTTGTTTTTCGTGGTTTACTAATCCGCAATAACTTATGTAATGATTCGGACTCTTAAATCTTCTTGCATCTATTACTATCGATAATATCGTAACACTGCTTATCGGACCAATACTGGGAATTGTCTTCAGATTCCTCAGGGTTTTGTTCCTTCCGCATAACCTTTCGAACTCTTTTTCATATAAGTCTTTCTTTTCCTTGTAGCTCTCAATTCCTTCGTCTATATGAGCTATGACAAAATCTTTTATTTCATTGCTTTCTGTAGTTTTTTCTTTTTTATATGATTTATGTTCAGCTCTGTAGAGTGCCGATTTCTGATTCAACAATCTTACTCCGGCTCTTACTTGATCGTCATATCCGCTTACAAGCATTCTTAAGTCATAGAGTGAATCAGTTGTATGATATACTTCTTTGAGCAATCCGTTCTTGAGTAACAAACATAATTTACCCGCATCAATTTTATCAGTTTTTGGTCCATCACTTAATAGTCTGTTCCTGTATGGGTCACATATCACTATTTGATCAACGTAATCAATAAGTTCAACAAACAGCCA
>CAZEXO010000264.1:0-5473 GCA_964516545.1 uncultured Melioribacteraceae bacterium | reverse complement strand
GTTTTAAGAAAACGCAGCCGCAATTTGATTCTTATAAAGTTGCCAGACGAGCTTATTTTTTAAATCGGTGGATTAAGCACGGAGGTTGGTACCCGGGACTTGTTGTGAGGCTGTTTAACAAGACAAAAGCTGATTTCAACAATAACCAGGTTCATGAGAATCTTATTGTTAATGGTTCTGTTGGCAAATTGAAGAATGATCTTGAACATTACACGGATCCTGATATATTCCACTATTATGAAAAATTTAACAGGTATACTTCTCTGGCTGCTAGTGAATTACGCACAAAAAACAGAAGAGCTGCTTTGAGCGATATTATTTTCCGTCCCTTATTTTTCTTTGTGAAAATGTATTTTATCAAACTAGGATTTCTTGACGGCATTCGCGGAATTATATTGGCAGTATTTTCTACGAATTATGTATTTACTAAATATGCAAAGTTATGGGAGTTGGATATAAGTGAGGATAAAAAATGACGATAGGATTAGTGCCAAATACGACAAAAAAAGATATAGAAAAAATTGTCAGCGATTTATGCTTGAGGCTGATTGAAAACAGCATTCATTTTCTAATCAGCGATTCAATGATAGAAATGAGAGAATCCCTAAAAATTCCTGTCGGTAAAGAACAATTTCAAAACAGTGAAAAACTAGGAAAGAACTGTGATGTAATCTTATCTATTGGCGGTGATGGAACCATGTTAAACACCGCATATGAAATGAGAAAATATCAGGTACCCATTCTTGGATTAAATATCGGTAAACTCGGATTTTTAGCTGAGTATGATTTGAATGATGTTAATGACCTGGTGAAAAATCTAAAACAAAAGAATTATACGGTGGAAGAAAGAATATCACTTGAAGGGAAATGTGATGAACTGGGCGAAGAAAAATTATTTGCGCTTAATGACATTGTAATAGAAAAAGGACAATGGCCGAAAATGATTAACCTGACATTAATGGTTGATGATAAATATGTATCAACATTCAGCGCCGATGGATTAATAGTATCCACACCAACCGGTTCAACAGGTTATTCTTTATCTGCCGGGGGATCTGTTATAAGCCCCAAAGCTGAAGTGATTGGAATTAACCCTATCTCAGCGCATACGTTAACGATGCGACCATTGGTACTATCAAGTAAACAGGAAATAACCGTCATAGCGGATTCCGGTCATAAAAGTATTCAGGTCAATTGTGATGGACAGCGGGTTTATAATTTCACTCCGCCTTTAAAAATTAACATCAGGCGGAGTAATAATAAAACCAGACTACTACGTGCTGATAAGAATGAATATTTCAATATCCTCAGAAAAAAATTATTCTGGGGAATTGATGTAAGGCAAAATACAAATCCTGACTAAATCTATTTTCAGTTGAAGTCTATTCAGTAAAAATTTCTTCAGATTTCTTTTCCTTTACCTGTTTTAAAATTCTGGGTTCTTTTAGTTTATTTTTAGAATCCTTATTCATCTCAATCTGAATTAATTCTCCCCGATCCTCTTTTACATCACGATAGACGTAAACCTGATGCTTGTAATTACGCATCACAATTTTATCTTCATCCTGATGTAAAACATATTTTGGAAGGAGAGGAATTTTTCCGCCGCCGCCAGGGGCATCAATTACGAGATGGGGAATTGCGAGACCGCTGATATGACCGCGAAGTTTATCAATAATATTAACGCCGGTTTCAATAGATGTTCTGAAATGATGAGTGCTCTTTGTTTCATCGGCCATGAATAAATAGTAAGGTCTCACCCGAATCGCCAATAATTTCAAAAATAATTCTTTCATGACGTTGGGATCATCATTAATATTTTTCATCAGCACTGCCTGATTGTTCACCGGAATTCCTGCATCAACAAGCATTTTACATGCTTTCGAACTTTCTTCAGTAACCTCCCAGGGATGATTGAAATGAGTATTGAGATAAACCGGATGATGTTTTTTGATCATTTCACATAGTTTTGGCGTAATTCTTTGCGGAAGTACAACAGGCATCTTCGATCCGATCCTGATAATTTCAAGATGCGGAATAGCGCGAAGCCTCGTAAGAATTTTATCAAGCATTGTATCCGTCAGCATGAGCGGATCACCGCCAGAAAGAATCACATCTCTGATTTCTTTGTGTGATTCAATATACTTAAATGCAGACTCCAGTTCCTTCATGGAAATTTTTCCGGAGTTGCCTACTTTTCTTTTACGCGTACAAAAACGACAATACATACCGCACTGACTTGTGACAAGGAATAGACATCTGTCTGGATAGCGGTGCGTAATATTTGGTACCGGACTCATCTGATCTTCATTGAGGGGATCTTCGAATCCATCCATATCTTCAAGTTCAATGGCGTTCGGAACACATTGACGCCATATCGGATCACCTTCGTACCTGATCAGGCTTAGGTAGTAAGGATTAATGCGAGCTTGAAATAATTCATCAAGTTGCTTTGCAACAGATTTGTCGAGATTAAATTTCTCAACAAGTTGGTCAACGGAATGAATACTATCACGGATCATTTGTTGCCATAGTTCCATATAGCTGCCCTTTATATTTTTAGGTACTTTCCAAAGATAATTAAGTTATCATTTATTTTATAAAAATCTTTTATGTCAGCCAGAATTTTATAATTATTTCTCAAATAAAATTTTCTCGTACCTTCATAACTTTTTTGTGAAGATGTTTCTGCTATCAACAATCTTCCGTTATTTTCCATAACAAAATTTTCCGCATGCTCTAAAAGTTTTTTCCCGATACCTTCATTCTGATGATCAACATCAACCACAATCCAGTACATATCAAAAACTCCATCAGTAAGAGCACGATGACCTGTGCAATGATAACCTAAAATCTTTTTCTCAGTTTCGTAAACAAAAATATTATAGCAAACATTCCCGGGATTATTAATTGTTTCATCAATCAATTCCGCTGCAACATTTTTTTCATCGTCACTGAATAAATTAATCTGATTAATTATTTTAATCAAATATTCTTTATCAGCCGGTTGAAATCTTCTTACCATCTTGTTTCCTTCTGAGTGCGAACTCTGCAAACCTGATAAGCAATTCATCGTATGAAATGTTAGCAGCTTTTGCCGATCTAATAAAACCCGAATCCAATGATATATCGGGATTAGGATTAACCTCAATGACGTATGGGTTATCATTCTTGTCTAGTCTGATATCAACACGAGCATAATCTCTGCATCCGAGAGATTGAAAAGTTTTAAATGCAACATTCTTTATTTTTTTTGTTATTGATTCACTTAACTCCGCAGGGCAGTGAGGAGTTGTGTTTTCATAATAAATGCTGCCTGCTGACCATTTGGCTTCATATGTTATTATCTTTGGATAATGATCAGGCAATCCGTCAAATTTAATTTCGGAAATGGGTAATACTTCTTCACCTAAAACTGAGATATTCAATTCCCGACCGTCTATGAATTCTTCAATAATTACATCCTGCTTATAATTTTCAAATAAAAAATTCAGGTGATTCATCAAATCTTTCTTGTTATGAATCACGGATAATTCAGAAATTCCGATGCTGGCATCTTCGTGTATCAATTTAGCAATCACAGGGAATGTAAGATTGAATTCATCAAGATTCATCATCTTCCTTGAATAATTCGCAAGAAAAAAATTAGGGGTGAGAATTTTATTGGCTTGTAGGATGTGTTTGGTTCGTGCCTTTACCAAACAATTACCGAGAGCCATTGATGAATTTCCCGTATACGAAAAGCCAAGGAGATCAAATAATCCTGCGATGTAACATTCATACTCTGAATTGCCTTCGACGGATTCAACAAAATTATAAATTATATCTGGTTTGTAATCTGTTAGGAAAGAAATCATTTTAATGATATCAGCACCGACCGGATAAACATCAACTCTTTGGAAATTGTTGCGCAGTGAACAAAGAACAGTTTCAATGTTTTGCATAAATTCACTTTCAGAGAGATCGATGTTTTCTTCCACGGAGTGAAAATTTTTACCGATATAATTTGAATAATATCGAACCGGTTCATTATAACAAACAAGAACTCTGGAATTTCTCATCCTAATAGACCATGCCTCTTAGCTGCTGAAAGTAATACATTATTTACTAGTTCCGTATAACTCATTCCATTTGCACGAGCTGCTTTTGGAAAACAACTATTGTCTTCCGGGTTCGGTAGAATACCCGGTATTGGATTAACTTCGATGATATTTGGTAAATTGTTTTTGTCAAGCCGAATATCTATCCGACACCAGTCTTTACAATTTAAGACAGAAAAAGTTTTTAACGCGATATCAATAATATTTTTTTGCAGGTTCTCATCCAATTCAGCCGGGCAAGTGAAAATCTCAAGAGGATTATCGGAAGTATCGTAAATCCATTTGGCTTCGTAAGAATAAATTGGGTGAATATCGTCTGGGAGTTTATCGAAATTCACTTCAACAATCGGAAGAACGGTAGCAGAACCGTTGTTGCCCATTATTGCCGCAGTGAACTCTCTTCCCGGAAGGAATTCTTCAATTATAAAAGGTTGTTTGTATTTTTTTGTATTCTCATTAATCGACTGTTTCAGAGATACTAAATCATTCACTATTGATGAATTGAAAATGCCTTTACTCGATCCTTCTGCAAGAGGTTTAACAATAACAGGAAACTCCAATGAAAAGTATTCAAGATCATTAAGTGATTCAGCAACAATAAATTTTGCGTTTCTGATTTTATGATATGAAAGGATTTCTTTTGTGCGGGCCTTGTTCAAACATGTTGCCAGAGTAAGAGGGTCTGAACCTGTGTATGGAATTTGCAGCATGTCAAGCATTGCAGGTATCTGAGCTTCCCGGCTTGTTCCGTTTTCGCATTCAGCAAAATTAAAAACAATATCCGGTTTCAACTTTCTGAATTTTTCAAAAGCGTCTTCGTTTGCTTCAACCAGTGTAACATGATGATTTGATTCAAGGGCTTCTTTGATGGCATTAATAGTTTCGATACTATCCCATTCAGCATATCGGTCATCTATATCGCTGTTGGTATCAATTGTAGCTTTCGATTCCTTAACTTCACTACCGGGTTTTACGTTATATGTTAAGACTACATTTAGACTACTATTTGATTTCACAGTCTTTAAGAAATCTCCAAAAAAATTTATTGCAATATAACTATTTATAAATTATTTGCAATAAGAGAAAAATACTTTTTTCATTAATGTGATTTAAAAAATAATCTATCGCTATGGGATTAATGAATAATAAATGTGTGCAGTAAAATTGTTTTTAAGATTTTCTTTTAATGAAAAATATTCGGGTGAGCTTAGTGAAGGATCCGTATTGACTATGTCAAAAGCATCCTGCTTCGCTTTTGATATTATAGAATGATCTTCAAAAATATTGATATGCTTAAGCAGAGGAAACCCACTTTGTTTAATTCCGAAAATATCGCCTGGACCTCGTAATTTCAGATCAACGTCTGCTAACTC
>CAZEXO010000263.1:0-5488 GCA_964516545.1 uncultured Melioribacteraceae bacterium | reverse complement strand
ATGAAGGGAATAAAAGAAAGTACAATTAAGATAAATGGATTGGATGTTAATGTTGCTGTAGTCAATGGTATCGGACATGTTGATCAAATTCTTGATGAGATTGAAGAAGGGAAATCAAAATATCATTTCGTGGAAGTTATGACCTGCCCGGGAGGTTGCATAAACGGAGGCGGTCAACCGATTCATCAAAAACCTGAAAAAATTCGTAAACGTATTCAGGCGCTTTATGATATTGATTCGAAAAGTCAGCACAGAAGATCACATGAAAATGAATCTGTCCAAAAAATCTATAAAGAATTTTTCGGCGAACCGAATAGTCACATTGCGCACGAAAAATTACATACTCACTATGTGGACAGAAAAAAAATATTAGATAATAAATAAGGTAACAAACAACGGCCATGAAAAGCGGTATTGTAAGTACGATTGGTCAAAGGTGTAAACGATGTTACTCATGTATAAGAGAATGTCCGGCTATTGCTATACGCGTTGAGAACGGGCAGGCCGTTGTTATTGCCGATAGATGTATAAGCTGTGGACACTGTGTAAAAGTATGTTCACAGAACGCAAAAAAAGTTGTCAGTGATGTAGATAGATTAGTGGAAGCTATTTTACCGATAAACAAAACTATCGCGATAATAGCACCGGCTTTTGCTGCTTCATTTCCCGATAACTACATGAAATTACCCACTGCCCTACGAAAACTGGGGTTCGATCAGGTAATGGAAACTGCTTTTGGCGCTGATTTGGTAAGCAATCTTTATCTTAAGAAATTCGAGCATAGTGATAAAAAAACAATTATTTCTTCACCGTGTCCGGCTATTTATAATTATCTGGAGAAATATTTCGTCGATCTTGTTCCGAAAATAGCGCAGATTGTCTCACCAATGATTGCCATGGGAAGATATCTGAAAATGAATATGGGAGAAAAAGTAAAAGTTGTTTTTATCGGCCCGTGCATCGCAAAAAAAAGTGAATATACTGATGAAGAAGTGATTGGAGCAATTGACGCTGTATTAACGTTCACAGAATTGAAAAAATTACTGAAAGAGAAACAGATAAATATCGATGATCTTGAGGAATCATACTTTGATCCTCCATATTCATATATGGGAAAATCATATTCACTTTCAGGAGGATTACTAAAAACTGCGGGAATGTCAAATGATGTTCTGGCTAAGGATGTTATTATCGTTGATGGTAAGGAAAAAGTTGAAGCTATCATACACGATATTGCAGACGGTAAAATCAATTCTAAATTTATTGATATTCTGTTCTGTGAAGGTTGCATTAATGGTCCCGGAATTGATAGTGACCTCAATTATTATTCAAAGCGCGAAAAAGTGATTGAATATATTGACCGAACTCTTCAACATACTGATAAGAATGTCTGGAAGAGTCAGATATATAATGCCAGAAATCTTGACCTCACTCGAACATTTTCTCCGCATCTGCAGCGAAAGCCAATGCCATCGGATGAACTGAATTGTGGCGCTTGTGGATATCCAACTTGTCGCGAATATGCAATTGCTATCGGTAAGGATTTAGCTGAAGATGATATGTGTCTGCCATATGTAATCGATAAGATGGAAAAGGCGTACATTGAATTAAGAGATACACAGATTCAATTGCATAGCGCTGAAAAATTAGCTTCAATCGGCCAATTGGCGGCTGGCGTCGCTCATGAAATGAATAATCCGCTTGGAACTATTTTGCTCTATTCATCAATTCTGAAAAAAGAGATTATTAACCACAAAGATGTTAAGAGAACTCAGGAAGATTTGGAAATGATAATTGAAGAAGCAAAGCGCTGCAAAAATATTGTAACTAATCTGCTTGATTTTGCCAGACAAGGTAAATTACAAGTTAGCAAAGTTGATGTTTTGGAAATTATCGAGGAAGTTATCCGCACGATTCACATACGTCCAGAGTTCAGCGACATAAGAATAGTAAAAAACCTGCAATCTGACATTGCAAATGATATTGAAGGGGATGAAGACCAGATAAAACAGATATTAATAAATATAATTGTTAATGCCTGTGAATCGATGGAAGAAAGTACAGAAAAACAACTTACCATTGATCTTTCCACGGATAGGAATTATCTGGTTATAAAAATAATTGATTCCGGCTGCGGAATTCCGGAAGAGAATTTGAAAAAATTATTTACTCCTTTCTTCACAACCAAAAAAATGGGAAAGGGCACAGGTTTAGGGCTCGCCATAACTTATGGAATTGTAAAGATGCACAAAGGAGATATAAAAGTTGAGAGTAGCGTAGGTGAGGGATCGAAGTTTATTATCCGACTTCCGAATAGTCTTACTGTAAAGAAAACAGAAAATATATACGAGGCGAAAAATGAAGCTTAATGAAAGATTCAAGAAAATTCTGTTAGTTGATGACGATATAGATTTGCTTGAACAAAACAAAGTGTTGTTGGAATCAAGAGGATTTGAGGTAGTTATAGCCGAATCTGGTAAAGAAGGCTGGGATATTTTCCAGAAGGAAAAACCTGATGCAGCGATAATTGACCTGATAATGGAACATCATGATGCGGGATTTATTTTATGTCATCGCATTAAAAAAACAGAACATGGTAAAAAGATGCCGCTTTTTATGCTTACATCGGCAACCTATGAAACAGGATTTAAATTCGGAGCTTCAACCTCCGAAGAAAAAGAATGGATTAAATGTGATGGAATATTAAATAAGCCAGTTGTTATAGAAGATCTTATCGCGAAACTTGAAAATTTCGTAAGTTAGTACTACACAAACCGGAGAACAATGAGAGATGATAAAAAAATATCGATCCTTATTGTTGATGATGAGAAAGGGCTAAGAATAGGCAGTCAAAGATTACTTGAAAGTGAAGGATATTATGTTGACACTGCCGAAAATGGAAGCATAGGAATAACTCTTGGGCTCCGGAATGATTATGATCTGGCTATTATTGATTTGAAAATGCCGGATTATGACGGACTTTATGTCCTTGAAACCATCCGAAAAAAACATCCAAATACCGTTTGCTTTATTGCCACAGCTTTTGCAAGTTACGATACCGCAATTGATGCTACCAGGTTAGGCGCTTTCGGTTATATTCCAAAGCCCTTCACACCTGAAGAATTTCTCTATCAGATTGAGAGAGGCATTGAGCATCGAAAAGTAATTCTCGAATCGGAATCACTACGTAAAGACAGAGAAGAGAAGCTTTTAGAACTTGCGCAGGAAAAATCAAAGTTAAATACGATCATCAACTCCATCAATGACGGAGTTTTGATTATAAATAAAAATGGTGAGATTGTTTATTTCAACACCAGTGTTCTTAAAAACCTTGATTTAGATGAACTGGCAATTGGCGATATTGCATCAATTAAGTTACCTGCTAAAGTAAACGAACTGGTAAATTATTTCTTCAATTCTACCGGGATAAAAGGTAAAAGCATCTCAAAACAAATTGAGATAAAACCGAAGAATGAATTATTTGTTGATGTTGAGTGTACTCCCGTTCCTCATCCGAACGGAAGTTTTTCAGGTGTTGTTGTTGTGATCAGGAATATTACCGAAATCAAAAAGGTGGAACTGATAAAAAATCAGTTCGTTTCTATGGTTGCCCACGAGCTTAAAACTCCCGTTGCCGCAGTTCAGGGATTTCTTAAAATAATTCTCGACAAAAATGTTCCGACCACGCGTGAACAGGAAATTGATTTCATGCAGAGATCTTCCGTAAGATTAAAAGGACTTTTGGATCTTGTTAACGACCTTTTGGATATTTCACGAATGGAAATGAAAACTAAAGAAAGAGAAATTGTTGATATCAACCTGACTGAAATTCTATCCAATACTTTAGAATTTCTTCAGTTTGAAATAAATAAAAAAAATATTACAGTAGAAGAATTTTACGAAAAGAATTTACCGTTACTTAGGGCTGATCAGAACGAGATAACAAGACTTTTTACAAATGTGCTTAGTAATGCAATAAAATATAATAAAGAACATGGGTGGATAAGGATTTATACTTCTGCCGGTGAAAATTATGTCAAAATTAAAATCGAAGATTCGGGGATCGGAATGTCTGAAACAGACAAGAATAACCTTTTCCAGGAATTCTTCAGGGCAAAAAATGAATTCACACGTGGCATCAGCGGTACCGGATTAGGACTCACAATTGTGAAACGAATCGTTGAATCATACCACGGAAAAATAGAAGTAGAAAGTGAATATAAAAAAGGCACGACGTTCATTATTAAATTACCACACAATATCCACAAACTCTCAAAGGAGTAAGATATGGCACTAATCGCAGTTATCGATGATGATCCGGATATAATTGAAGCGAGCAGCCTCGTCCTTTCATCGAATGGACATGAAGTTATATCGGCAAGCAACCCGGATGACGGCTACAAGCTGGTTACTGAAAAGAAACCGGATTTGATTATTCTGGATGTCATGATGGATGAACCCGATGATGGTTTTTTCCTGGCTCAGAAGTTCAGAAAAGAAAAAATTAACACCCCCATATTAATGTACACTTCAGTATCAAAAACATTAGGTTTTGAATTTGGTGCGAGTGAAATGGTTCCAGTAAATGAATTTGTTGAAAAACCCATTTCACCTGAAGAATTAATAACAAAGGTGAACAATTTATTAAAAAAATAGGGAGCGGCAATAATGTTAGTAATGGAAAAAAATTTCTTGTCTGAAGAAATTGAAAAACTCGTGAATACATACGGAAATAGTCGCTCTTCTTTAATGCCCATTCTACAGGATATTCAGAAAAAGCATCACTACATCTCTGATTTTGCTCAGCAGGAAGTAGCCCGCATTCTCGATATCCATCCAGTAGAAGTTTACAGCGTTATTTCCTTTTATTCTTTTTTAAGTTCAGTTCCGAAAGGCAGAAATATCGTTAGGCTATGCCAAACAATAACATGTGATCTATCAGGCAAAGAAAATGTTGCTAGAGCGATTGAACGTGAACTTGGAATTGTTTTCGGCGAAACTACCAAAGACAACCGGATATCTCTTGAATATACTAATTGTCTTGGTATGTGCGATCAGGGACCTGCGATGCTGGTAAATGATAAAATTTACACGCATTTAAATCCCGAAAAAGCTGTCGAAATTATAAACGAGATTAAATAGGGGATAAAATGGAAATTAAGAAAAAAAGACAAGGGGCAGTACTTTTCTCCGACTATACTCGTGGAAAAGCAATCGAGAAAATTGTAAAAATCTCTCGTGAGGATGTTCTTTCTGAAATAAAAGAAAGTAAATTAAAAGGTCGCGGCGGAGCCGGTTTTCCAACATCAACAAAATGGATGTTAACGGCTGCAGCAGTCGATCCTGTAAAATATTTAATTTGTAACGCCGATGAAGGCGAACCAGGTACTTTTAAAGACAGAGTGCTTCTCTCAGAATATCCTGAACTGGTTTTTGACGGGATGGTAATCGGCGGCGACATCTGCTCGGTTGAATTAAACGGCTTTAT
>CAZEXO010000262.1:2035-5498 GCA_964516545.1 uncultured Melioribacteraceae bacterium | reverse complement strand
TGCAAGCGGATATGCTGCAAGAGAGGATAGTATAAGGTTTAAAATTACAGTTAAGCCTGCAACAATCAAACTGTTCCAAAAATATCCCATAAAGTTTACTTTATGCCATACATCAATATAATTTGCCCAATCAATATCGAGAGTACGACCAAAAAACGGAGTTGACCATCCTTCAGGAACAGGAAGTCCGTATTCACCCACAGCCGTATAGGCTATTATTGCAACTGCGATTGAAGCAATTGTCATTATTGTATATTGCAAAACATCCGCCCACACAATGCTGGTCATACCGCCCAGCAAAGTATAAAAGACAGCGAAAAGCGTAAAAACAATTCCGTAAAAATGAGGTATATATTCTACCGGTATATCCAGTTGTAAAAATTGGTTTACGTATTCCCATGGAATAAATATTTCCATGAACTTACCTAAGCCAATAAATCCATAAGCAAGAAATCCGAACCCGCTGATAAGCGCAAAGACAACAACTATACCATGTGATAAGGAGCTGCCTTTGCCTTTTCCAAAACGAGTTTCAATCCACTGTGCACCTGTTGTAACGTTTGATCTTCTTAACCAAGCTGAAAGAAAAACCATAAGAAAAATCTGATTAAAAACCGGCCAAACCCAGGGTATCCAAATACTTTTAATACCATATACAAAGGCAAGCGTTACAAGCCACATCGTTCCTGAGATATCAAACATACCCGATGCATTTGATAAACCAAGCATATACCAGGGTAGATTATTTCCTCCGAGGAAATAGCTGTTCATGCTTGATGATGCCCGTTTAGAAAGAATTGATCCGATAAAAATAGTAGCCAACAGGTAGACAACTATAATTGCAATGTCAACAAAATGAAGCTGCATCCATCATCTCCGGGAAGTAAAAAAAAAGCGCCTGTGACATGATTGACACAGACGCTGAAATTTAACAAGTTACTTAAGCAACATCATTTTTCGTACAAGTGATTTATTGCCTACATTTAGTTTGTAGAAGTAAACACCACTGGCCAGTTGTGACGCATCGAAATTAACTGCGTATTCTCCGGCTGGTTGATTCTGATTTACTAATGTTGCAACTTCTTCACCGAATAAATTATAAACGGTTAAGTTTACTTTTTCGCTTGACGCGATGCTGTAAGAAATTTTTGTTGTTGGGTTAAAAGGATTCGGATAATTTTGTTTAAGTTGATAATCGGTAACAACGGAATTATCGTCACCAATATCAGTTCCACCACCACCAACTAAAAGAGCAGTTCCGAATAAGGAAGGATTATTCCATGTGAGTCCATTATTTGTCCACCAGTGAAGAACCGTTTGCGGACTATTTGCTGATTCAAGATCGCCGTTTGAAATTTCGAAACCGATTTCCTGATCTGTTTCAAGTGAAAAGAATGCTTGGATAGTATCTTTAGGAATCCGTAATTCAAAATTGTAACCGAGTTCAGTATCAGCCCATGCCCATTCACCAACTGAAGCTGCTGGTGATATCGGATGGTTATCAGGAGTTTCGCCGTAATTCCAATGCCATTGAATATCGTTTTCGTCATACGAAGAAGCTTTGGCGTTATCACCATCAATAAATATTTCCACGCAGTCATTCAGCCATGCTGCAGTTGCATTTTCAGCAAAGACAGAATCATCAACGACTTTTACAAAAGCGTAGAAATAATCATTATCCCACATTGTCCAAAATGAAGCCTGGTGATCCATCCAGTTAACATAAATTGAATCCTGGAAATTGCCGTCAACACCATTTTCATGTTTAGTAAGCGAACGTTCAAGAACATCAATCCATCCTTCGTCGTCATTCATCTGACCATCGATGGTTGGAGCGTCACTAGTGAAAGGAATCTCAAGAATCGAACTTACTTCGTTCTCACTTAAGATAGCGGTTCCGAATAATGAAGGATTATTCCAGGTAAGTCCGTCAGTCGTCCACCAATGCAAAACCAGTTGAGGACTTATTGAACTTTCGAGATCGCCATTGGATATTTCAAATCCAATTTCCTGATCGGCTTCGAGCGGGAAATACAGAGCAAGGTCAGCAGCAGATAAACGGATTTCAAAATTGTAACCACTGCTGGTTTCCGCCCATATCCATTCGCCTATTGAAGCACTAGGAGAAATCGGATGATTATCCGGTGTTTCACCATAATTCCAATGGAGCTGGATATCGTTATCATCATACGACGAGGCTTTTGCATTGTCGCCATCAAAGAAAAGTTCTATACAATCATTTAACCAGGCAGCGCTTGCGTTTTCTGCAAACAATGAATCGTCAACTACCTGAACCAATACATAAAAATATTCCTCATCCCACATTGCGCGGAATTCTGCGTAATGATCGTCATACGGCATTACTGTATCGGGAATATTTTCAGTTAACAGCATTGGTATTGAAGTTACATTGAGCCATATATCATCAAGCTGCCCGTCAATTTCAGGGGCTTCTGATGCATACGGAATAATCAATACATCATCAACAATTGTTTTACTTCCGGCATTAATCGTCGTTGAAGTAAAAAGCAGAACAACAAACAAGAAAAAGAAGGTACACAGGTTTTTCATACTATCTCCTAACTTATTGTGATTATTTAATGAATTAAACTGGACTACTATCCAATTACTTTTTTGCAAAAACTATCTCCTCCATACTATTTATTATTACATTTACTGACGTCCATTATAGGGTGACCCAAGAGATTCCATACCCATCCTGTAAAGTCTTACAGAATCTCTTTCAAGTGTGATACCTCTGTTAAGATATAAATATCTGCCGCTTCCCCAGATAATCTGATCAACCGTTTGGGGTATTATATCTATGGCATAAAATGGATTTAAACTCCCTTCTTCCAGTATAAATAAACTGTATCGATTGTGTCCGCGAATCGCGAAAAGGACATCTCCACTGGCGCTGAAATTAACTGACTTGAATTCACAATTCTGAAGATCGCTTTGAGAATCAAGATTAACAACAACCTCAGTTTCTCCTACAGCTCCGTCTGAATCAAGAATCGGATTTCGTGAAAGTTTATCGGCAGTTAATACATAAACATAATTACCCACAACTCTCACTTCGAGAATATTTACACCCGAGTAGTAACCCGTGGATGATTCAGTTTTATCCGATTTAATTACAAAAAGTCCTCGTTTATAACCGCCATAAATATTGTTGTTGACGTCAAAATCAAACCTTTCAGCATCCTGAGAAAATTTAGAATAAATTTCATCTGCGCCACTTTCAAGATTCAATGTATACAATTCTTTATCGCCGGTTAATACATACAACAACCCGCCCGGACCCAATTTAATATCAGTGATACCAGCGAATTTGCTGCCAAGGCTAAGTAATTGTGTGAGATATACCCCGTCAGAAGTAAGGTGAAGAATCCTTCTTCTTGAAGCTATGTAAAGATTCTCATTCTGATCAACCTCAATAGCCATTAGATCGTAGTTTTCT
>CAZEXO010000262.1:0-2025 GCA_964516545.1 uncultured Melioribacteraceae bacterium | reverse complement strand
TATTAAGTTGAGCTGTACCCAGTGCACTCGGGATTACAACAGCAATGGTCATATCGTCACCTGAAGCGGACGGTCGATGGACTATAATTTTGTCAGCTGTAACACTTTTTATAAGCGCTGGTTCGCCTCCAATGAACACCCAATTTGTGTCAGACCCATTAACGGCAAAATTATGACCAAGAATTTGAATTTCTCTCACTCCTGCTATTGCCGAATCGGAAGGAATGATTCCTGTGATCTGAGGGTTTTCAGGGTAAGTTTGGTTTGTATTGTTTATTACGTCTGGTTCATCAAAATTGTTACACCCGGCAAAAATTACTATGAGGGAGAGTATGTAACAAAGATGAAGCAGTCTGGATTTTGTATTTTTCATAATATCACCTTCTATGTTTTTACAATGAAATTCTTGCTGTAAATCTTTGCACATAATTAAAAATTCCAAACGGTGTGTAGGCATAGTCTACTTCAAATCCGGAATAAGCTACGCCGAGACCGAATGAAAATGCATCTTCACTGTTTCCTGATACATATCCTCCCCTGAGCGACAGAATTTTCATAAAGTTGTATTCAGCTCCTACTTTTATTTGTTCCGGGTGAGCTCTCGGATGCGTTGCATCAATTGATAAGAGCAGAGATTGTTCTAATTCACCTGCATCAATGAAATCAAAAAGATTAGCCGACACACCTATTGTAAACAGCAGCGGCAGTTCAAATCCTTCCTGAGCATATTTTACTTCGGGTGAAAAATTTCTTACCGACATACCGAAGGCAAGGCTTTTAATTCCTGTTTTATATATCGTTCCGAAATCATAAGCGAGAGCTGTTACTTTATTCTCGTCCTTTTTAGTAATGTGTCCGTCCGGAAGAATTGTCTCACCCAAAATCTGATACGCATATCGAATCTGAGCGCCCACACTAAATTGTTCATTCAGCATTTTGGCATATCCGATTCCCAATGCCATAGCAGTGGGATTCAGCAGACCGGTATCAGTGTAACCTTCGGGATCAAAGGGATTTACAATTGTTCCTTCAACATCACCATAGTCAACCGCCTGAAGGCTGAAACCAATTACTCCGAAATTGCCATTATTTGGAGATATGATAAGACTTGCTGAAGTATAATTTATATCTGCAATCCATTGATTAATGCTGAATGTTGCATTCACCAGGTTTTTCATATCTGCCATGCTTGACGGGTTGTGAGACAATGCGCCTGAAAAACCGGAGATCGAATTAACCGCGCCACCCATTGCGCTTGATCTGGCATCAGAAGAAACATCCAGGAAATTAAGACCGGTTTGTGCCAGCTTATCCTGGCTGTACGAAATATTTGATATTCCGGCCACTATAGCTATTATTATAAAAATGTTATTTATTCTTCTCACGATTGATTCTCCTTGTCAAATAGACTTATTTAGATATCGTTTACCGAATTACAATAAATTTTTTGATAACACTGTCACCTTTTTTATAAAGTAAATTTCCACTGTCATCAAAAGCATCCTGCGATACTTCGAAATGAGCGATATACAATCCACTTGCTACAATTTGTCTTGACGATGTAAGTGAATGCCAAAGTTCATCACCTACTCCGTTGCTATGATCAATTGTTTCAATTAAATCGCCGTTCTCCGTGAAAATTTTGATTGTACAAAAAGGAGGTAAATTATAAAATGCAAGCCTATCGGGTGAATCATTTCCAAACTGAGTTGTAGTGGCCCCGATATGATACGGATTCGGTACTATTCTAATCGCTGAAAGATCAAAAATTCTTCCTCCCGGGTAATTAGTAAGCGCAACTTCGATATTGCCCACAGGAGGATTATAGAAATGTAAAATATTATTCTCAATTGTATAGGTTGCTTTGGCAAGTTGTAAATTACCATCAACTTTTACGATTATTCCATTTGTTAATTCGATTTGGAATGGGAGAGTGAAATCAGTAGTTACACCATCGCCAGTAAAAGTATATATTCCGACGGATTCTGAAATTGCTCTGCCCGGAGGACGTCTTAGAAATGCTTC
>CAZEXO010000261.1:0-5509 GCA_964516545.1 uncultured Melioribacteraceae bacterium | reverse complement strand
TCTGTGCAAATAGAATTTGGCGGCAGGATGTCGATCTTGGAAAAAACACGGCGACGAAAAAGGATTAATTGAAATGCAAATGGCCAAACTATCGGATTATCTTGAAGATGGCGCTGAGATTGATCCCGAACATATAAAACATTCTATTGCATCAACAAAAGAGTATTCCATTTTCGATCTTCAGGATGCGATTGGTTCTGGTCAGAAAAAAAAATCTATTGAAGTCGCGCTCAATCTTCTCAATAGCGGGCAGGAATTTGTTATGATTCTTGGGATGATTACGAAATTTATTGCAACACTGGCGAAATCACTGGAACTTTCGAGACAGAATATTGATATCGCAGTAGCATCTAAAGAAGCAGGCGTGTCATTTTATTATTATAAAAACTGCCTTAAATCGAAATATTTGATGAATGAAAAAAGATTGCTTAAGTCTGCCAGAGCAATTTATAATGCCGATGTTATGCTCAAGACTTCTGCAGCAGATGAGAAAACAATCATGACAATGATGATAACAGAGATGTTGACTTAAGCTTTATAAAAATGTAAGATAGAATCGGAATTTTTTTGATCTTTCGAAGAATATTGAAACCTTTTAGAAATTACTGAGTATAAAAGCAGTTGGAAAAAAAACTTTCAGAATTAAAGGACGAAGAAGTAATAAAAGAATTTCAAGAGCATAACACAATTGAAGCATATGAAATTCTTGTTAAGCGTTACAAAGACCCTTTAATGAATTTTGTGTACAGATTTGTTGGAGATCGTGACACGAGTATTGACATTGTTCAGGATACAATGATTAAATTTTACCTAAACAAAGACTCCTATAAATCTTTTGCGAAGTTTTCAACATGGATTTACACAATTGCCGGAAATTTAGCTAAAAATGAACTCAAGCGGCGCCGGCGAAGAAAATTTGTTCCTGTACATCCTGGTGAAGATGATGATATCCAGATTCAGGTTGAAGATAAATCATTCTTTGCACCCGATAGAGAAGCTGATAGCAGCATAAAAGATGAAATTATACAGAAAGCTCTCTTGAAGGTTAAACCTGTTTATAGAGAAGTAGTCGTTTTACGTGATATAGATGCTTTTTCATATGAAGAAATAGCTGAAATTACCGGACTTTCAATTGGCACAGTTAAATCTCGTATAAATAGGGGGAGGACTCAATTACAAAAACTATTAAAAAACATTTACAAAGAATAAAGCTATGGGAATTTTTACAAGAAAATTAAATGAAGAACAGTTCAAAGAAACTATAAGAGCTCTTCAGGAATTGGAACGAATCAAAACTCCGGATAGTTTTGAATACCACCTGATGACTAAAATACAAAATCATGATTTTACAACATCCTCACCCGAAGAAAAGAGTTTCAGATTTGCCTGGGTGCTACCGCCGGCTGCCGCGGTTGTTCTTACCTCGATAGTTTTGGTTTTTATCTTGGTTGATCAATCACCGGAAGCGGAAAACCTTTTAATATCTCCTCCCGAATTAAGGCAGGAATACCAGACCGTTCAGGTAACTCGCAGGGAACCTATCGAATATGTCGCAAAAGAGACCTCTGAATCCGTTGAACAGAGCTATTTTATGGAACCTGAGGGATTAAATAATTCACAAGGTTTTGGTAAAAATGTTAAAGTCGTTTTGCAGGAAAATGATGTAATAATACGGAAAAAATCCGATTTTCCTTTTAATGAAACAGCAAATGTTGATTTAGATAATTATATAGATGGACCGGGTGGATCTTCTGTTTCGAAATCCAACGCCAGATTGGTGAGAGAAAATACTGATTATCCTGTTTTTGATTTCGACGGTTTTTATATACGCGAAGAAATTGACAGAAATATGCGAAAAAAACACCAGAATAGGATAGATTCACTGAGGAATACACGATTAAGAAAATAGAAGAATTTTAGGAGTTTTTGAGGGTAGGAATTGTTACTTATCGGATTTTATGATATATTTACAAGCTCAAAGTTAAAGGATTAGGAGAAAATGAAATCAGGCATTCATCCATCTTATAAGAAATGTGAAGTTTCTTGCGTTTGTGGTAACTCATTCGTAACAAGATCGACTGTAAATCAGATTAAATTGGAAATTTGTTCCGAATGCCATCCGTTTTTCACTGGTAAACAAAAAATGATTGACTCAACCGGTAGAGTTGAAAGATTTAATAAAAAGTACGGATTGAAATCAGCCGCAAACTAAAAGTTTAAGCTGCGCTAATTCTGCGCAGCTTTCTTTTGATCACATCACCGATTAACCGCAAATCAGCATATTGTTTTATCTTTTTTTTATATCTTTAGTTTTCATTTTTTTGAAAAGCTGATTATGAACCAAGAAGAAATAAATACACAACCAGGCAGTAATCTTTATGAAGGCGTCAGAGGTTTGGCGGTTAAAATACTTAATCGTGTTGACCGAACAGATGCTTATCTAGATAAACTTCTCGAAATTGAAATTAAGAATAGCGAATTAACCGGACAGGACAAGGCATTATTATTTGAAATAGTTCACGGTGTTATTCGTTGGCTCGGACGGATTGACTGGATACTCACCGGTTTCTATAAAGGTCAATTCACCAAGAGTATCCCAAACTTAAAAAATGCACTGCGTGTAGCCTTATATCAAATTCTTTTTTTAGACAGAGTTCCTGATTACGCCGCTGTTAATGAAGCTGTTGAATTTATTAAAAAATTACAGGGTAAAAAATCAGCTGATCTGACGAATGCAATTTTGAGAAATATTATTCGAAGCAAAGACCAATTGAGATATCCTGATCCTAATGAAGACTTGATTGGTTATTTAAGTGCATATTACTCTCATCCCTCATGGCTGGTTAAAAGATGGATTAATCGCTATGGACAGAATTTTACAGAAGAACTTTTAATTGCAAATAATAATAAACCCGGTCTTATTCTTCGTGTGAATAATCTTAAAAGCAACATCGAAGAAATGAAAAACTTACTCAAACAAGTCGACCTGAAATTCAAGGATGGCAAATATCTGAATGAATTTATTCGTATGAATACCTTAAGCAACATTACTGACTGGGAGTATTTTCATAAAGGCTATTTTAGCGTTCAGGATGAGAGTACAGGTTTTTCATGTAAATTATTAGATTTAAAGACAGATTTGCGCGTTCTCGATTTATGTGCTGCCCCAGGCGGGAAAACAGGGTTCCTCGCTGACATCATGAATAACTCAGGTGAAATTGTTGCTATTGATCGTTATGAAAGCAGATTGAAGATACTTCAGAAAAATCTCGCTCGACTTGGCGTTACAAATGTTGAAACAGTAGCAATAGATGCAAATGATTTTAATGATAGTAATTTCGATAGAGTTCTCGTGGATGCACCTTGCACTGGTTTTGGGACATTAACGAAAAAACCAGACATAAAATGGAAAAAGGATATTGGTGATTTAAAAAAAGTTACCGATATTCAATACACTCTAATCGAGAGAGGGGCAAGTTTGCTAAAACCTGGAGGCGCTTTGGTATATAGCACATGCACCATTGAACCGGAAGAAAATTTTGAAATAATTAAACGTTTCTTGGAGAACCATAAAGATTATATATTAGATTCTGCAGAGAAATATGTTCCTAAAGATGTTGTTGACCAGAATGGATGTGTTCAGACTTTTCCTCATTTGCATCAGATGGATGGAGCGTTTGCTGCCAGATTAATCAGAAACAAATAAACATTCTTATAAATAATTAAGTATTACTATGACCGATTACTTAAAAAAGAAATTTTCTGCGGACTTAAAATCAACGCGGGAAGAAATTGGAATTAGTCTCGAACAAATCGCCGCAAAAACCAGAATTGATATAAAATTCCTCCGGGCAATTGAAGATGGAAATTTTGACGTGATTGACGAGATTTACATTCGGGCTTTTATTCGCGAATATTCCCAAATGTTAAATCTGAATGGGAACGAGGTTTTGGGAAAATATGATTCAATAAAAAAAGGAATCAATGCAGATTTAAAAATAACGGACACAGAAAAAAAAGATGATACTCAGGCTCAGAAAGTTAAAGAATTTGATACTGATTCAGGAATTGATTCGAGCAATATTTTAACTGAGAGTTCTAAATTATCAAAAAGTATTCTTTCTACTCCCAAAAAGAAGATAATTGTATATGGTGGGGCGGTTACTGTAATACTAATCTTTTTTGTCCTGTTCCTTTTGGGAGTCTTCAATTCTTCCGGTAATGAAATTGTTACGGAACAAAATTTCGAAGAGGTAATTAAAGACCAAACAGAAAGGTATGGCGCTGCAGAAGATAATAAACCACGATACGGATCATCATCTGATAGTCTTGTTTTGAAAATTATTGCCCGCGATTCTTCATGGATATCCGTAAACTCAGACGACATTGTTACACAGGAATTTATGATGTATCGGGGACGAACTAAAACTGTGAAAGCTATGGAAAAATTCAGACTAACAATCGGAAACGCTGGGGGAGTTAAATTTTTACTGAATAATGATACTCTTGATTTTGCGGGTAAAAGTGGTCAGGTTCGTTCACTCCTAATAGATGAAACAGGTCTAAACGTAATCACTAATGTTGTAAATGAATAAAATGCCTGAAAACATTAGTAAATATATCGAAGAGTTGCGTGAAAAAATAAGAGAACATGAATACAGATATTATATTCTTCTTTCTCCGTCAATTAGTGATAATGAATTTGATAAGTTGATGAATGAGCTCATTAAACTTGAGCAAAAATATCCACACTTAATTACACCTGATTCGCCTACCCAGCGGGTTGGTTCGGATCTCACCAAAGAATTTAATCCGGTTGAACACGTTACCCCGATGTTAAGTCTTTCCAACACATACAATGAGAGTGAAATTATTGATTTTGACAGACGTGTTAGGGAAGCTTTGCCTTCCAACGCAAAAGTTGAATATATAACTGAGTTAAAGATTGATGGTATTTCTGTCAGCCTCAAATATTTGAATGGTCTGCTTCAGTCAGCAGCTACACGTGGTGACGGAGTTATTGGTGAAGAAATTACCAATAATGTAAAAACAATCAAGTCTATTCCGCTAAAAATTAAAGATGAATTAATAAGAAAAAATGGTTTGAATGAATTTGAAGTGCGTGGCGAAATTTTTATGAGTATTCAGGGATTCAGAGAATTAAATCTGAAAAGAGAGAAGAACGGTGAAAAATTATTTGCGAATCCACGGAATTCAACCGCCGGTACTGTCAAACTTCAGGATCCCAAAATTGTTGATTCAAGACCCTTAGACATTTTCACATACTATCTTTCGGAAACAAATCAAAAAAACAGAACTCAATATGAAAATTTAAAATTGCTGGAGAAACTTGGTTTCAAAGTTAATCCAAATTACCGATTATGTTATAACCTGACTGAAGTATTGGATTATTGTACCTTCTGGGAAAATGAGAGGAACACTTTACCTTATGAGATTGACGGGGTAGTAATAAAAGTTAATTCGATTGAACAACAACAATTGTTGGGCG
>CAZEXO010000260.1:4662-5511 GCA_964516545.1 uncultured Melioribacteraceae bacterium | reverse complement strand
TATAAAACATACTTAATAAATCTCGAGGGTGATACGAGGCTGATCAACGGAATCCGTGTCACTCTCATGTCTTTTTGCATATACAATCATATATTTTTCATAAAACTTTTGTATTGAACGCATTCTTCTTACTGAAGAAGGATATTTCGAAAATAAATTTACAATCCAGCCGAAAAAATTATCGTTAATTTCAGCTTGTTTAATAAACGCATCTGCATTCAGGTAATATTCATTGTGTCCGATTAATTTTGTGCGCATCATGTTCTTTGCGTGTTCATGAGTGCCTGAGAAAAGAGAAGCAATCCGATCAGCGGTGTAACACGCGGCTCTTTCGAAAGGATAGAGAAAAACATTAAAGAGAAATAAACGATGGAAATCCTCAACGAACAATTCGAAATATGAAAAAAACATTCTTCTGATCTTGAAAATCAGTATTGCCTGAGCGATGGCAAACTTATACTGTTCCCCAGATACTTCACTTCTGAGTAACTCGGAACCAAGAAAAATTCGTCTGACACCAAGAAGTGAAAAAACCTTTACATCCGGCGATCCTCTCCTGATATATACCTTGATAGGTTTTTCAAATCCAAGTTGATGTTTTATTATTGCGATTTCTCTGATTAGGTTAATGTTGCTGTCAAATCTCAATTCAAAATATTTGTATTGTATAACAGCTTCGAAGATTTTATTAACAAAACGAGTAAAAAGATAAAACACGCCGCAGCCAATCAGGCAATATGCCGGGTATGTGAAAAAAGTATATCCGAGTCCACAAACGGTTATCAGCAAAAGAATATATATCCACAAAGTGGAGCCATATAATGTCGGATATCTGAATCTGCGAATCAG
>CAZEXO010000260.1:0-4652 GCA_964516545.1 uncultured Melioribacteraceae bacterium | reverse complement strand
GGTCAAGAAGAAGGAGCGGGTTACATCTACAGCTATTCGGGATTTTTAAACAATGATTGTAAACTCATTACAAACCCGCTTTATTCAGTTGATCTAAATATATATCTTTTTTTTTAATTTCGAATCGGTACAATTGCCATAAACTATTTAACATCAAAAATAACATTTTTTATCTTATGTAGAGAAAATGCAGGGTTTCTCAAAAGTGCATCTGACCCACAGTGCAATGAGAAACCCTACGGAGGGTGTTATGAGCGGATAACTTTTATTTCAAATGAAATTTTTTTCTATTTAGAATTGCCTTTTCATAACCGGCATCGGCATGCCTAAAAATACCTAATGCCGGATCATTAAACAAAACTCTTTTAATATTTTTTTCAGCTCTTTTTGTGCCGTCAGCAAGTATTACCATACCTGCATGCTGAGAAAATCCAATACCTACACCTCCACCATGATGAAAAGAAACCCATGTCGCGCCGCCGGCAGTGTTTGACATCAGGTTCAATAATGGCCAATCAGAAACAGCATCAGTACCGTCAAGCATACCTTCGGTTTCCCGATTTGGTGATGCAACAGAACCACAATCAAGATGATCTCTTCCGATGACAATAGGAGCTTTAACTTTCTTTTTTCGAACAAGATCATTAAAAATTAATCCCGCTTTCTCGCGTTCACCCATACCAAGCCAGCATATTCTGCAGGGTAAACCCTGGAATGTGACTTTTTCCCGAGCATTTTCCAACCACTTGATCATGTGTTTATTTTGGGGAAAGGCGTTCATTAATGCATTGTCAGTTACATAAATATCTTCGGGGTCGCCGGAAAGTGCTGCCCATCTAAATGGTCCTTTCCCTTCGCAGAAAAGTGGTCGGATGAATTCAGGAACGAAACCAGGAATATTAAATGCATTTTTTTCTCCGCCTTTTAAGGCATATTCCCTGATATTATTTCCATAATCAAAAACCTTACTTCCCTTTTCCTTCATCTTCAACATAAATCCAACATGGCGTGCCATACTTGATATTGCTCTTTGTTCGTATTCCATCGGATTATCTTTCCTAAGACTGAGCGCAGCTTCAAGTGAAATTCCGTATGGAATATATCCATTCAGAGGATCATGAGCTGATGTCTGATCCGTAAGAATGTCCGGAATAATATTATCACTCAATAATTTTTCAAGAATATCTCCAATGTCAGCAACCAATCCAACAGAAACGGCATCGCCCTTTTCCTTAGCCTCACAAATCCAGTTTTTTGCTTCTTCGTAGGAGTAAGTCATTTTATGGATGTATTTCGTATCGAGTCTCTTTTTAATCCTCGTCGGATCAACATCAACGCCTAAAAAAGCAGCGCCGGCAATTGTAGCTGCAAGAGGTTGAGCTCCGCCCATTCCGCCGAGTCCGCCGCTTACAATTAATTTGTGTCTGAGATTGCCTCCGAAATATTTATCACCGCAGGCTGCAAAAGTTTCATAAGTTCCCTGTAAAATTCCCTGCGTTCCAATATAAATCCAACTCCCGGCAGTCATCTGTCCATACATCATCAAACCATTTTCTTTCAGCTTATTAAAATGATCCCATGTCGCCCATTTAGGAACGAGATTGCTATTTGCAATTAATACCCTTGGCGCTTCAGGATGAGTTCTCACAATACCGATAGGCTTCCCGGATTGAATCAGTAAACTCTGATCATCCTCAAGTTCGAGTAAATATTTTATGATATTTTTTACTGCTTCTACATTTCTGGCAGCTTGACCTGTTCCTCCGTAGACAACTAATTCCTGCGGGTTTTCAGCAACTTCGGCATCAAGATTATTCAGCAGCATTCTTAATGGCGCCTCGGTTTGCCAGGACTTTGCATTTAACTTTATTCCGCGCGGAGCTTTATATACAGGATGAGCCGCGTATTTTTTAATAAAGGCTGAATAACTCACTGTACTCTCCATCTAAATTAATTTTTTCTGTTGCAGCGACATTTTTTGCAGTATCAGCCAATAATTCATCAGAAATAATATTAATTATTTTCTCTATATCTTTAGCGAAAATTCTGTCTTCTTCAGCGTGATCTATTTTTTCACGGATAATCGCGTGACACTTTTCAAGAATTTTTCCTGATTTAAGAGGACGCCTGAAATCAAACGCCTGAGCCGCGCACAATAATTCAACAGCAAGAATTTTATCAACATTCTCTAATATCGAATAAGTTTTTCGCGCGCTTATCGCACCCATGCTCACGTGATCTTCCTGTCCAAGAGAAGTCGGAATGCTATCCGCGCTTGCAGGAAAACACATGGTTTTATTTTCAGTAACCAGTGCCGCGGAGGTATATTGCGGAATCATAAATCCTGAATTTATACCTGTATTTCTCATGAGTAATTTCGGCAATCCTTCAATGCCGCCTTCGAGAAGAAGATAAGTTCTGCGGTCGGAAATATTTCCCAGTTCACTCGCGGCAAAAGCGGCATAATCAAGGGGCAAAGCTAAAGGCTGTCCGTGAAAATTACCGCCGCTGATAGTATTATTCTCATCAATTATAATCGGATTGTCAGTTACAGAATTGATTTCTGTTTCAACGGCATTTTTGAGATGGAGCCATGCATCGCGTGAACTGCCATGTACCTGAGGCATACATCGCAGACTATATGGATCCTGAACACGATTACAATGTGCGTGCGACTGAACCATTTCAGAACCGGCTAAAAGATTTCGCAAACGGGATGCAACTGTTTTGCTTCCTTTATAGGGACGTATTGTATGAAGAATTTCCTCAAACGGACGAACCGAACCGAGCATTGCTTCAAGCGACATTGCTCCAATTATATCGGCTGAATTCAGAGCGTTAAGAAATTTTTGAACAACTTTTACGGCGAAAGCTGCAATGAATTGAGTACCGTTTATCAATGCCAGCCCTTCTTTCGCGCAAAGCTCAATCGGTTTAAGTTCTTTTTTTGTCAAAACTTCCGATGTTTCATGAAGTTCATTTTTATAATAAACTTTTCCTAAACCTATCAAGGGAAGAAACAAATGCGCAAGCGGCGCCAAATCACCTGAAGCCCCAACAGAGCCTTGAGAAGGAACCAGAGGAATAATATCTTCTTCAATGAACAGCAAAATTCTTTCCAGGGTTTGAAGCGAAATACCTGAATAACCTTGCGCGAGAGCATGCACTTTCAATATCATCATGATTCTGGCAATTTCAGGGGGAATCGGATTACCAACACCAACGCTGTGACTGGTTAAAATGTTGTATTGTAATTTTTTTGTTTGTTCATCCGATATTTTGGTCGTACATAATGGTCCGAAACCGGTATTTATTCCATACACCGTTTTATCATTTTTTACGATTTCATCAACAGCTTTTTTGCTTTTAATTATAGCTTGTTTGGATTTCTCACATAATACGCCTTTAACATCACCTCTAATCATGTCCTGAATAATCCCGACGCTTAATTTGTCGATTCCATATTTAAATTGTTTTTTCATTATATCAGGTTATTCTCCAAAATCAACATCGTTACGTCCATGTCTTTTTCATTCTTAATGGTTTTCATACTGTCAAGAACAAAACCGGAATCTCTCAAAACTTTCACAGCTTTCGTTTTGTTTTTATTAATTGCTGCAAATAATTTTATGAAATTATTCTCTTTTAATTTCCTGATTGTTTCCTGTAATAATAAAGTTCCGATTTTTCTGTTTTGCCATTCTTCATTTACTAAAAGAAATAATAATTCAGCGGCATTTTCCGATTGATATTTTGTAACAATTGCGCCGATTACTTTCCCGTTTAGTTCAGCTAAAAAAACAGAGCCCTTTTGGTCCTGAACAATATTTTGAGGATTGCTTAACAAATCAGCCTCTTTACTGTCTTCTTCGTGTTCCATTACCCATTCCAGCAGAAAAACTTTGTATTGTTCCAGAAATTCACTTCTGTACTCAATTATTACAGGAATGCCGGTGGTTGTTTTTTCGATATCCTGCAGAACAAGATTTTTTATTTCCGTGCTTTTAATCTTGTCTTCTATTTCAGAAAGTGCGGATAAGAAATAGTTGCTGTATTGTCCCTCAGAAAGGAATTTTTGATAAATCCTTTTAATTGAATCCCAAACCGGTTTAACTTTTTTAAGAAGTCTGTGACCATCTTTTGTTAAGGAAACGATTTTTTTTCTTTTGTCACTATCAGGATTATTGAGTTCAACCAATCCTCGTTTTTGCATTGCTGTGATGAGCTGGCTGACTGCTGAATGAGTGATTTCCATTTCCCGGGCAATTTCAGTTACAGTTAATTCTTTGTTTTCATTGAGGAGAAAGAAAATCGGAAACCAGCTAATTTCAAAATCAATATCAAGTGAGTCGTATATTTTCGCGATCTCCATGAGGAATTTCTCACTGAGCCTTTTCAGTCTGCTTCCGATTATTAATTCACCAGTTTTTTGATAGAAATTCATATTGTATTAGTCTTTACGTTAGCGCTTACATATATAGCAAAAATTTGTTTTTCAGGCAAGAGAAAAGGTTTTTATTCCCACAATTGTTTATTCAGAATTATTTTGCTGCCCTTAATTTTCACGGAATTGATGAGTGATTCAAGGTTTGCGGCGGATGTTACATAAAGCGCGGCTGTGAAATATTTTGATGAATTTTTTGATTGTAAGC
>CAZEXO010000259.1:0-5513 GCA_964516545.1 uncultured Melioribacteraceae bacterium | reverse complement strand
AAGATTAGAAAAAAGTGCTATCGAAAACATTCGTAAAAACTTTTAATTATTTTATAAACCGACCCCGCGGGGCGTAATACACTTTGAACTAATGAAACACTGTTTGAAGTAAAATTAGCGTTTTCCAACTGATAATCACGGAAGTTAGCAATTTGAAACTGATTCTCACTTCCTCTCAATCTTAGCACTGTAATATGCGGATGAAACTTTCTTTTCTCTTTCTTAAAATTATGTTTAGCAAGTTGATTCTCGATTCCCGCGAAAAGAGAATTCAATTCTGAATTATCTTTGAGTCCGAGCCACAGAATTGAAGGAATACCATTTCGCTCAAAGATATCAAATTTATCAAGTTCCAGACTCAATTTACTAAATTTGGCAACGGCATGCTGAAGCGATTCTAAAATTTTACTTTGCCTGGAGTCTTCAACATCGCCTAAAAATTTGAGAGTTACATGCAATTTCTCAACTTCTTCCCACTTTATTTTTTCTGCTCCAACTCCGTAGACTTCTTTTCTAATTAAATCTATCTCATCACGAACAAATTCAGGAATATCGAGAGAAACAAATAATCTACTCGTCATAAGGAATGCCTAACAAATGTCTCCTAAGTAATTCAAGAGCAGCCTGTGAGGTGCGGTCTTTGTTGATTAATCTGTCATCTCCGAAATGAAATTCTTTAGCCGTACACATTTTATCATCACACAGCCCAATATATACAAGTCCTATTGGTTTATTCGGGCTCGCGCCTGTCGGACCCATTATTCCGGTTGAAGCGATTCCGATATCAGTACCGCTAATTGCTCTTATTCCCTCAGCCATCTGACGGGCGACTTCAAGACTTACAGCTCCGTGTTTTTGAATCGTATCTTCATTTACCGAAAGTATCTCAACTTTCGCGGCATTACTATAAGTAATTACTCCCCTCTCAAAAAAGTTTGAACTTCCGCTAACATTTGTCAGACGTGAACAAATCAATCCTCCGGTGCATGATTCGGCAACCGAAAGTGATAATCCTCTTTCGCGAAGCACTTTAGCCACTATTTCTTCTAACAGATCCTGATTAATTCCATAAATATATCTGCCGACAACAGCGCGAATTTTTTGTTCAATCTCAAGGATTTTATTCTGGGCTTCCTGTTGAGTTGCCCCAAATGAAAGCAGCTTCATCTTAACACCAAACTGATTCGGTAAGAAAGCTAATTTCACATCGCCTGTTAAATCTTCGATATTGCCCAATTTTTCATACAATGTTGATTCAGGAATTCCTGTTGTAAGAAGAGTTTTAACATACTTAAATTCGGTTCTGTTCTGTAAAAATGTTTCGAGCCTGGGTATTACAAAAGACTCCATCATCGCCTTCATTTCGAATGGCACACCCGGAAGTGAGATGAATATCTTTTTATTCTTCTCAATCCACGCTCCCGGCGCTGTTCCGCGATGATTCCTAATCACCTCTGCAATTTTTGGAATAAGAGCCTGTTCTTCGTTGATTTTTGTTAAGTCCCTGTTCCTTTTTGTAAAAAACTCTTTTATATCTTTTAATGCATCTTTATTGACAACCAGCTCGGTGTCGAAAAAATCAATTATGCATTTTCTTGTTATATCATCATGCGTAGGACCTAATCCTCCCGTAACTATAATCAAATCATATTTCTTGAATGCATAATCAAATTCATCAAGTATGTCTTCGGGTGAGTCTTTGATTGCTACCGATTTTACAGTATCAATTTGTAAATCAGAAAGTTTTTCGCCGATGAATGTTGTGTTCGTATTAATAGTCTGACCGGACAACAACTCATCACCAATTGAAATTATGTACGCGTTCATAGATTTCTATCTCAAGGGAATGATTTCAAAATAAATTAAAAAACGCATTAGAACCATCGTATAAAATCCACTCATAACATCATCCAACATCACGCCCCAACCATGAGTGAAATTCTCAAATACATTTGCCGGTGGCGGTTTCAATATATCAAGAATTCTCCAAATTACGAAAGCAATTATTAATACCGGCATTGTTTTGGGCAAAGTCATAAAGGCAATCCATGTTCCAACAAATTCATCAATCGTACATTCCGAAGGATCATCACCCAAAATGTATTCCATTCGATTACATATTCTCACACCGTAAAAAAATGTAATAATAATCACCGGAATGAGGAAATACAAATTTTCAAATCCCGGAATAAGATAAATCAGAAATGCCAGGAAACTGCCAACTGTTCCTGGCGCTATCGGTGAAAATCCGGTATAAAAACCTGTAGCAAAAATTATTTCATTTCTGGTTGGATTCATTTATAAAAATATTTCCTAACATATTAAAATTTCTGACGATGTATGATATTCCCGTCATAAATGTATAAATGGTAATCAACAACATTGAGTAATAAATAAAAGATGGATTTACAAGCACGTTGAACAACTCGGGATTAAGATCGTAAATATTTTTATCGGCAATTAATGTATAAACGAGAAGAAGGTAATTAATAAAAACCATTTGCATGAATGTTTTCCACTTTGCAAGGTTGCTGGTCTTGAATGATTTTTTTTTAAGATCTGCAACGATACGTAATCCGGTCATTAAAAGATCACGGAAAATTATTATGACAACCATCCATAATTCTAAAACATCAAGAATTACGAAGGCAATAAATGCAGATGAAGTAAGAATTTTGTCAGCCAAAGGATCAAGGAATTTTCCCCACTCAGTTATGTAATTAAATTTCCTGGCTAACCATCCGTCGTACCAATCTGTAATTGCAGCAATAATATATACACCGAGAGATATTTTTTTCATTAGCGGATCATCGGCAATGAAAAGAGCCAGAAAAACCGGCGTTAAAATAATCCTTAATACTGTTAATTGATTTGGAAGAATCATCTGAAATTTTCTTAGAATGCTTTTAGTTGACTAAACTCGTATACACCTGTGTTATGACCGTCTTTCCATTTTAACGAAACGGCATAACGCCCTACCAATTTAATATTTTCCAATGTCACCTGTTCATCGGAATAAATCGGTAAGTAACTCGAACTTTGATTTTCTCGTTCCTTTGCACATTCAGCGCATGGACAAGCTCTTCTCAGATCAAAAAATCTTATCCGGGATTGCTCGTCATTCTCCCAATCGATTAATAAAAAATCAGTTTCGACTTTTATCCTGATTGGTCGCATTAATCTATTCTTTCACCCGTAATCTGGTAGAGAGCCTCTTTATATTTACTACTTGTATTCAGAATAACATCTTCGGGTAAATCGGGCGCCGGCGGTTGTTTTCTGAATCCGATTGATGTAAGATAATCACGAACATATTGTTTGTCATAACTCTGCTGCACTTTACCTTTTTCGTAAGAATCTTTCGGCCAGAATCTTGAGGAATCAGGAGTAAAGGCTTCATCAATTAAAATTACTTTTCCATTATATTCGCCGAATTCTAATTTTGTATCAGCGATAATTATACTTTTGCTGAAGGCATAATCTGAAGCCGATTTATAGAGTTGCAGAGTTTTCTCTTTGAGTGTATCATAGGTTTTTTCACCGACAATTTTCACCGCTTGTTCACGGGAAACATTTTCGTCATGATCGCCAATATCAGCTTTTGTTGAAGGAGTGAAAATCGGCTCCGGTAGTTTCTCCGATTCAACAAGTCCCTGTGGTAATTCTATTCCGCAAATTTTTCCTGTATTTTTATAATCTTTTAATCCGCTTCCGGTAATATATCCTCTGACAATACATTCCAGTTTAATCACTTTCGCCTTTTTTACCAGCATACTTCTCCCTTCCAGAATATCGGCGTATTCATGACATTCCGTAGGAAAATCATTAATATTCGTACTGACCAGATGATTGTCTATTATATCCCCAAAATGCTTAGACCAGAATTCCGATATTTTTGTGAGTATCATTCCTTTGTAAGGAATTCCCTGATTCATCACAACATCAAATGCTGAAAGTCTGTCAGTTGAGATCATTAAAAAATAATCACCCAAGTCGTAAATGTCTCTTACTTTTCCACGATTAAAAAATTTCAGATTTGGGAAATTAGTTTCAAGGACAACTCTCATTGCTCTTCTCCTTACATTTGAAGGGTGAAATATAGGCAGTGAATGAGGGATTATCAACCTGGCGGAATTTAAAATATTTTTGTTTTTTTGAATACTTCATCGCTCGTGTGTATATTTTGATTAACATAAGAAGAGTAAGTTTTGCATCATAAAAAATTACAAAAAATCTTTGGTTACGCTGGTTTGCTTTTACTGATAATCTACGGATTATTTCCTCTGGGATGGATCAATGAAACAAGTATAACGCTGTTTCCTCTTTTTGATAATTATGTCAGTGACTTTAAATTATGGCAATGGAATGATATTTCAGCTTTTGTGATGACACATGTTATTTTAATAATCATTGTGGTTGTCGGATTTGTTAAGAATAATAATCTGCTTGTCAGATTTTGTTGTTATGTACTAATGATAAATACCGTATTGATACTCGTGGCAGTCATTTACATACAAATTCATTCACTGGAATTTCAGGAAGCTGAATTCCGATTCGGTTACAGTTGGATTTTTTTCATATCAGGAATTTCGTTATTAATTTTTAGCACAAAAATATTTCCTGAAAGATTCATTTCAAATGGAAATAACTTTGATAAATACCCATAATGATATTCTTCATTTCCGTAATAATAATCCTTTCATTTCGTACATCTGCAACAACATCATTTGTGATGATATCCACTGTTACTCTGAAATGTTTTTTTGCTTCAAGTATGTCACTGCATAATTGCACATAGGGTTCGTCGTGAAGTTTTTTCAACAGTCTTTTTATAGCAGCTTCTGATTGAAGTCCGTCATCTCGTTTTATCCAATCCTGAAGATGATAGGCAGTTGTTATGAAATTGAAAAAATTATCTCCGTTGGTTTCCCGCTCCAGCGCGAGTGAATCACGTTCCAGCTTCTCATAAAGATTTCGGGGGTGTGAAAATTCATGTTCCATTAGATTATTTCCTTATGTTGTTGATATTTTAAAGTACTTCTTTAAAAAATAATGAGGTAAAAAATGACGAGTCAGTGAAATACACAACGAATCATTTTGTTGAAAAGTTGCAGAACAGAATAAAATTCCTGCAAATCATGAAAAACCTTAGTTCATACAATACCAGAGATTCATACAACGATTTAAGGATTTTGATTTTTTTTTCAACAATACGATTGAATATTTGGATTCAGAAACTTCTTAAGTGACTTCAATTTCATGCAACCCGAATTTTTATAGTATATTCGCCAACCGTCATTTCTCTGTTGCGAAATCCCGGTAAACAGTAGATAAATTTAGAACCCACATAAATCCTCATGAAATGAGGAGAAGAAGATTGAAGGATAATTTTATTTCCTATTACTTCCCCATCGGGCGCGGTTAGAACCAATTCCGCTTGTAACATAATATCCATGTTCACTTGCCCATTCTTTTCCGGCATCTTCCAAGTCACCCTGTCCGCAATTCAAATA
>CAZEXO010000258.1:4228-5536 GCA_964516545.1 uncultured Melioribacteraceae bacterium | reverse complement strand
ATGACTATGTTATCCGCAGCTATTGTTGCAATGCAGAAAGAATCTGTCTTTGTTCAGAAATACCAGGCAGGAATTAATAAGATGGATTATTGGGATCCAACCTACGAAGATGCATTGAATTTATTATCAAAATTACCTGAAATCGCGGCGTTTATTTATCGTTATAAATATAAAGACTCTATTATCGATCCTGATCCACATCTCGATATGGGCGGCAACTTTGCTCATATGATGGGTATTGATAAACCTTATGACGACGTGGCTCGTTTGTATTTTATTCTTCACAGTGATCATGAAAGCGGAAATGTCAGCGCTCATACCGGTCATCTTGTGGCAAGCGCACTTTCTGATATGTATTACGCAATTTCTGCCATGATAAATGGTCTTGCCGGTCCTTTGCATGGATTGGCAAATCAGGAAGTATTGCGCTGGATTCAGGGTGTTATGGATGAGATGGGAGGAAAAATTCCCGATGAAGAAGAAATGAAAAAGTTTGTCTGGGATACTTTAAATTCCGGACAAGTGATTCCCGGTTTCGGACATGCCGTTCTTCGTAAAACTGATCCACGCTATGAAGCTCAACGTCAGTTTTGCCTAAAACATCTTCCTGATGACAAAATATTCAAGTACGTTGATGTTCTATATAAAGTTACTCCGCCGATACTTCTTGAACAGGGGAAAGCTAAAAATCCATGGCCTAATGTCGACGCGCAGTCGGGCGTTATTCAGTGGTATTATGGATTGACTGAATATGATTATTATACCGTACTTTTCGGTGTAGGCAGGGCTCTTGGTGTTACAGCAAATATCATTTGGGATAGAGCGCTTGGTTATCCAATCGAAAGACCAAAATCGCTTACTACTGCTATGCTGGAAGAAATTGCTGGAATCAAGAACGATTGATTTCATATTGAGATTTTTTGGGAAGCGGATTTTTCAGTTATAAATCCGCTTCTTTTATGCCCAATTCATTATTGAAAAATTAACAGACATAAGATTTTCTTTGTAAAGAAAAAACTTTATCTTTCAGCTTAATTTTCAGAACAATATATCCGGTTGGTTTGTAAAAGCGCATGAACTAACCTGAGGAATCTAATGGCGGCGAAAAATTTAGGAAAAACGAAAGACTTAAAAGACATCGATAAAAAAGAAAAAAAGACAATTGCCCAGCATGCAAAAGAACTTTTGCAGATGCTTGTTATTGTGTGGATAATAATTTCATCGGTTGTTGAAGCTTCGCGTGTACCAACCGGATCGATGGAAACAACAATCTTACCGGGCGATTTTCTTTTTATCATTCGGATTACG
>CAZEXO010000258.1:0-4218 GCA_964516545.1 uncultured Melioribacteraceae bacterium | reverse complement strand
TCAATAAATTTGTTTATGGACCAACAACACCGAGATTCATTCCATACACCAATGTAGAGCTCCCTTATTTTAGATTTCCGTCAATTAAAGAACCGGAGAAAAATGATATTATTGTTTTTAAGTTTCCCGGTTACAGAGATGAAATTGAAAGTCCCGATATTCAGTTTTACGTAAAACGTTGCGTTGGCGAGCCGGGTGACACACTTGAAGTTCGTAATAAAGTTCTATTTGTGAATGGTAACGAATTTCCGATTCCACCGAATATTCAGTATCTGAGTGAATTTGCCATGCAGCCTGGTGTTACTGATCGGAATATTTTTCCTGTCGGAAAATCCTGGAATTCTGATAATTACGGACCACTTGTAATTCCAAAAAAAGGAGATGTAATTCAATTAACGATTGATAACATTCAGGAATGGAAAACTTTTATCAATCGGGAATATAAAAAAGAAGTTGTGGGAATATCCAACGGAAAAATTACAATTGAAGGTAGTGTAGTTGATTCCTATACAGTGCAAGAAGATTATTATTTCGGTATGGGCGATAACAGAGATGACAGCCTTGACAGCAGATTCTGGGGCTTTATTCCACGCGAGAATATTGTGGGTTCACCTCTTATTATTTATTGGTCATGGAACTCGGCAATTTCATGGTCGGAGATTTTTAAACTTTTGGGATCAGTAAGGCTTGACAGAGTTGCGAAACTTATTAATTGAACGAAAATTTTTTTATGGTTTTTTAAATCAGGGGCATTTTAGCCCCTTTTTTATTGCCCTTTCACAGGTTTGAAGAATAAACAAAAGCGAGGAGTTATTTATGGAACACAAAAAGAAAGTGAAATACATATTTATTACCGGTGGTGTTGTCTCCTCTCTTGGGAAAGGAATAACTGCTTCATCTCTTGGATTACTACTTAAATCACGCGGATACAGCGTAACCATCCAAAAATTTGATCCATACATAAATGTTGACCCCGGGACGATGAGCCCTTTTCAGCACGGAGAAGTTTATGTTACGGATGATGGCGCTGAGACTGATCTCGACCTTGGACACTATGAGAGATTTCTGGATGTCAGTATGACAAAAAAGAATAACACAACAACAGGCCAGGTTTATCACGAAGTCATTACAAAAGAAAGAAAAGGCGATTATCTCGGCGCAACGGTTCAGGTGATTCCTCACATAACAGATGAAATTAAGAAACGAATGCTCGCGCTTGGTGAATCAAATCAATATGATATAATTATCACCGAAATAGGAGGAACTATTGGGGATATTGAAAGTCTTCCGTTTCTTGAATCAATGCGTCAATTGATGGTTGAATTAGGAAGGAAAAATGCCCTTAGTATACATGTTACACTTGTTCCTTTTATTGCGTCTGCTGGTGAAGTGAAAACAAAACCTACTCAACACAGTGTGAAATCTTTACTTGAATTAGGGATACAGCCGAATATACTAGTATGCCGTTCTGAAAAAAAACTGGGTGAGGATATCCGGGCAAAAATTTCTCTCTTTTGTAATGTTGAAACCAAGGCGGTTATTTCAGCTTATGATTGCAGTACTATCTATGAGGTTCCACTCGTTCTTGAAGAACAGGAACTCGACAGACTTGTTCTAAAACGTTTGAAATTACCTGACATAAATATCAACCTCGCTTCGTGGAAAAAATTTGTTGAAAAAGTAAAATTACCCGCTAAAAAAGTACGCATTGCTGTTTGCGGGAAATATACTGATGTAGTTGATGCTTATAAAAGTATAAGCGAAGCGTTCATACATGCGGGCGCTGAAAACGATGCAAAAGTAAAAGTTGATTTTATAAGCTCTGAGGAGCTTGAGAATAAAGGGGCAAACGATGTTCTGAAAGACTATCACGGCATTTTGATCCCAGGAGGATTTGGCGAACGGGGAATTGAAGGGAAAATTGAGGCATGCAGATTTGCAAGGGAAAATAAAATTCCATTTTTAGGAATTTGCCTTGGCATGCAGTGCGCGGTTATTGAATTTGCCAGGAATGTTTGCGGAGTAAAAAATGCAAACAGCGCTGAGTTTTCGGATAATCCGGATGATGTTATTCATATAATGCCTGAGCAGTTGAAAGTTACACAGAAAGGCGGAACGATGAGGCTGGGGGCTTATCCTTGTTTGCTAAAAGAAGGCACGAAAACATTTGATGCATATAATCAAAAAGAAATTTCGGAGAGACACAGACATCGTTACGAAGTTAATAATACATTTCGGGAAACTTTGGAGACGAATGGAATGATAATTAGCGGAGTCTCGCCGGATAATCATCTTGTAGAAATGATAGAACTCGCCGATCATCCATGGTATATCGGTGGACAGTTTCATCCGGAGCTGAAATCGCGGGCGGCAAATGCGCATCCTCTGTTTCGGGAATTCGTTGGCGCCGCGTTAATTTATTCAGGAGAAAAATAAATTTTGCGCGCAGTTATTTTTTATTTTGCGTTTTTATTTGTTTTTGTAAATATTCATGCATCGGGAAAGACTGATTCACTTCTCACTGCAGGAGTAGAAAATATTTATAAATTCAATTTTGAAAAAGCCAAATCTGATTTCAGGCTTATTCTTTCGATAAATAATTCCGATTTCAGAGCGTATTATTATTTCGCCAGAATTAATCTTCTGAGATATCTTGGCAGCAAAAATGAAAAGTTCCGGATAGAATTTTTCAGATACGCTGAATTAACTGAAAAATCAATCGACAGAATACTCGACAAGAATCCGGATGACCAGAAAGCATTATTGTTTGCCGGAAAAATCCATCAGGATATTTCTACAGCTGAAGCTTATAAACTGGAAATGACTGATGCGTTTTGGTCAGCAAGAAAATCAGTCTCTTATTTTGAGGATGTTCTTGATATTAATCCTGAAAACTGCGAAGCGATAATGCATTTGGCAATCTTTAATTATTCGCTTAGCTCGGTTTCAGGATTTTATTCGTTTATCTTAAAACTTGCCGGACTGAGTCCTGATTTTGAACTCGCCCTGAAAAGGTTGCGTGACGCAAGGTCTTTTTCCAAAAATAATCCCGAGCTTGATTTTCATCTTGCAGTTGTTTACTCACAGTATTATTCCGAATATAATTCAGCTGTTGTTTTGCTGGAGAATCTGAGAAGAAAATTTCCCAATAATATTATTTTTTCCTACCAACTTGGAAATGCTTATTTACAAATGGGAAATATTCACAAAGCTGAAGAAATATTCCGGCACATGATGAAAATAATCCCAAAGGAATTTACACAAATTGAAGCAATGACCAGTTTTAAATTAGGTGAAATTAAATTCCTGGAAAATAATTTTGCCGAAGCGGTGAAATTTTACAACAAATTCATAACAAAAACTTCTGATATAAATTTTTTGGGAATCGCCAGTCTTCGTAATGCAGTTTGTTATTATTCGATAGGCGATGATGACCGATTCAAGAAGAATCTTTCTGAAGTTAATCTCGGCAATGAAGATTTACCTGAGGATTCATACGCATTTCAATTGGGAAATTCTTATCTGAAAAATAGTTTTACAAATAATGACCTTAGATTATGGCAAGTTAGAAATAACTTTATGCGCGGGGAATATTCTGAAATTGTTGAGTCTGCACTGAAAGTAAACAATGATTTATACCTCAGCGAGAATAAATTATTTCTGTTTTTCCTTATCAGATCATACCTTGAATTAGATAAATTAGAACATGCTTCGGAATTGTTGAATCGGGTTTTATCGAAAGGAAATATGATTGATAAGGAAATGTATACACAATTTTTAATGTTACGCGCTGATATTAATTTTCGAAAAAAGGAGATGCGAAAAACTCATGAAGTTCTGAATAGTATCAGTGAGCTTCCTGATTATACTGATTTTGGATACAAAGCAAGTGATATATTAAGAATTAAATTTTCTTTGAAGAAGATAAAAAAATAATAAACAGAATAAAAAAGCCCCAAAAAGCTCTAATTTCTTTGATATTTTAGACTATTTTAGATAAATTCGCTCATTAAACAAAGTAAATTATGCTTAGAATAGCTGTTTTTGTTTCAGGACGTGGATCTAACCTCCGGGCAATACTAGAAGAATTCTCTGAAGTCAATAGTACTGTGCAGGTTTTGGCTGTAATAAGTGACAAAACTGACTGTGGCGCCTTCGAAATTGCAAGAGTAAAAAATATTCCGACATTCTCGGTTTCTGCCAAAGAAAAAGAAGATT
>CAZEXO010000257.1:0-5554 GCA_964516545.1 uncultured Melioribacteraceae bacterium | reverse complement strand
AAAACTCGAAGCTATCCGACCAATGTTATCGTCTATTCCGAATTTATTGGATTTATTGTTGAGCTCATTAATATGTGCGGTTGTTTCATTAAAATATTCCTGGATATCATCGGTAATATTTTCGTCATTATTAAATAAAATCTTCTCATCTTCAATTGCCAGAAATACTTTTTTCAGAACCTCATATTCGGAATGTAAACGCATAAGATACATCCGGAGAAAACGCGTATTAAATATATCTTTATGCGACTCATCGACTTGCATAAACCAAACCCGTGCATTTCTATTATCCCGCCGGTACCATAAATGATTAATATTAATATCCATTTTCTGATTTGTGTCAACTTGAGTAGCATAGTTTAATATTTGTATGTGTTCCATCGGATTATATTGAATAAAAATAACGGGCTGACACGGATAAATATAATCGGAATATCTAACCAACTTATTTTCTTTTATTTTTTTATGATCCTCCTTTTTTGTAGTTGAATAAAAATACAACTCGGCGATTGAATTTCCGATAGAATGGAGATTTTTAATTACCTTTTCTTTCTTGTACGGTATTTTAATCCTAATCGGTAAATCCATTATATGATTAATAAAATCAATTATTGTATCCGCGGGAAATTGAGTATACGCAGGTTTTGTTGAGAATACAATCTCAAGTTTACAAACTACATTTCCATCTGAATAGAAATGTCTTGATTCCAACTCAGTTTTAAGTAAATCAGAGTGATATGAATTAATGAATGGTATAGGTATTATTGACTGGAACCTGATTGCTCTTTTAGCGATGCAAATGAAATTTTCATTAATCCAGCCTTCTATTCCTTTTTTCGTTCTTGGTATTACTAATCCGAATGATCTGATAAAATCTTTGTTTGGTTCTACTTCAGGCCAAAGAGGTTTAGACAATTTTTTAATTGTCAATGAAGTGAATTTTCTTAAATCTGCGAAAGGAAACTGAAAATAAATTACCATTTTCGTCAAAGAAAATAAATAAAAAACCCCTGCCTTCGCCTAAGAAGTAATCAGGGGACACGAAATTTCCGATCCTACGACCAGAATATCTTTCTTGAGAAAGACTCAACCAGACTTAAGCCTGTATTGATTTCTTCTTTTCCTACCCAGAGTCAATAGCTCTGATAGCGATTTTAATATGAAATGTAAAAACTATTTAATTGTATTTTTACTTGGATAAAGTTTAGGAAAATAATTCTATAAGTCAAGAATCTTTTTTATAAAACTATTTAATAATCGTAATGTCTAATACCATTCGAAAATAGACACAATTAATAGTTTCTCAATTTCCAATAAATTTATTTAGAAAAATAAATATCATTCCTCCTTCAAACTATCAACCGGATTTATCAACGCAGCTTTAAGCGCCTGAAGAAAAACAGTGCCCGTGGTAACAGCAAGAACAATGATACCGGAGAAAAGGAATATCAGAAGATTTATGTCGGTTCTGTAAGCAAATTTCTGAAGCCAGCCGCTCATAAAATAATACGCAATCGGCCAGGCGATAATATTCGCGATAACTATCATCTTCACATATTCGTTCAGGATGAGTTTTAACACTGATGCAACTGAAGCGCCCAGAGCTTTTCTTACCCCGATTTCCTTGAACTTCCTTTGAATATTCAAAACTGATAATCCGAATAATCCCATGCAGGCAATAAATATTCCGATCGCCGTAAAGTAACTGAAAATATTCTTCACGCGTTGTTCCGATGCATACTGTTTGTTCATACTTTCATCGAGAAAGAAATAATCAAACTCGTGACTGTTATCGTACACCTGCCATTTCTTTTCAATCCCGGCGATAGTTTCATTAATGTTTGACGAGCTTATTTTTATAACCATATAATTAAAACTTTCCGATGAAATCTGGATAAGAAGCGGTTCAATCTTATCATGCAATGATCTGAAATGAAAATCTTTTACCACCCCGATTACCCTGCCCTTAATCTGATAATCATCACCAAGCCATTCTATTTCTTTATCAACAGCCGAATTCCAGTCAAAATAATTTGCCGCTGTTTCATTCAGAATAAAAGAGGAACGTTTATCAGTTGAAAAATCCCGGGAGAAATTTCTTCCTTCCTTCATCTCAATTCCTAGCGTTTCAATCAAATCTTCATCGGCATACAATTCCGAAACCCACAGCCTTTGTTCTTCACTTTCCCATTGAATATCGTTTCTGTTAAAATTTTGTCCGGGAACATTAGAGACTGCCGTAGCTGAAATAACTGATTGAATATTTTTTAATTCACTTTTCACTTCAAAATATTTATTTCTAATTTCATCATTCTTGATCGGCACAACAAGCAATTGTTCTTTGTTGAAACCAAGATTTTTATTACTCAGGAAATCAAGCTGCGACGAAACAACGCCGGCTCCGATTATAAGTATAACAGAAATTACAAACTGAAAAACGACAAGTCCCTTGCCCAGTGTTTCTATTTTACTACCGGATAGCTTTTGTCCTTTAAGAATATTAACGGGATGCATACCGGAAAGAAATATTGCCGGGTAACTTCCTGCAAGAATTGTGGAAACAAAAGCAATAATCAATAATTGAAGAAGAAAGTTGTTTTCAACCAGACTGGTAAAGGATATTTCTCTTCCGAGAAGATTACTGAAAAAAGGTAAAAATACAATCGCCAACGCTGCTGAAATCATTAAAGCGAGCATCGAAGAAAGAAATGTTTCCCCGAAAAACTGCCAGAAAATTTGTTTCCTTTCAGAACCAATAACTTTTCGTATACCTATTTCCTTACTTCGTTTCATGGCGCGCGCGATAGTAAGATTTATAAAATTAATACATGCAATCAAAAGAATGAGAAATGCCGCGCTCAAAAAAACATAAACATATGTTATATCACCATTCGCTTCCAGTTCCCATTTGATGTTGGAATGAAGGTGAATATCTGTCAGTCTTCTAAGTTTTAATCCGATAGAACCTTTTTTCATGGATTCAAAAGTGTTTGTATTCCAGGCAATATATTGTTTTGACCAATCAGGAATTTTAGCTTCAACAATTCCCGGATCAGTTCCCTGCTTCAGTTTTATATAATTAAAATGTCCGAAATCCTCCCAGGTATAATATTTAGATTCGGGGGATTCATGTTGAATAAGAGTTTTGTAGGATACCAAAAAATCAAAATGGAAATGAGAATTGTCAGGAATATTTTTCATTACTCCCGTCACGAGCAGACTTAAATCAGGATTTTCATTGAGTATTATTTGTTTGCCAAGCGGATTCGCATTTCCAAAATATTTATGAGCAATTCTCTCTGAAATCACTATTCCGCCTATTGTCTGCAAAGCTGTTTTTTCATCACCCAATATTAATGGAAGAGTAAACATTCTGAAGAATGAAGTATCAGCGCCGTAAAATTCCGTTTCATCAAAAAGCTTATCACCGTATCGGACTGAAAACGTTGGTCGTGTTAAACCGGGTCCCCATAAGGGAGAAATAGTTACAGCATCCAGCACTTCAGGAAAATCTCTTACCATTGCCTGGGCTAACGGATAGGGCGTGCGTGTTTGCGGACTATTATCGATCCATTCAATTCTGTAAATGTCATCCGCGTCTTTGTTGAACTGATCATAACTCAATTCGAACTGAACGTATAACAAAATTAAAAGACTGCAAGCCATTCCAAGCGCGAGACCGGTAACATTTATAATTGAAAATCCCTTGTACTTAAGCATGTTACGCAGAGCAATTTTGAAATAATTATTAAACATGATAAACCCCCACAATAATGAATTTGAAAATTTTCTCGGCAGTAAACTAAAAACCTGTCCCCAGTACCATAGACGCGCCTGCAGAACTCCCTTCTTTTTGCATATCTCATTATAATATTCTTCAAAATCGCCGAGTGGTGCTGAAGAAGACACGTCGGGCAAAATTTTACCCAACAGAAATTCTGCTAACAAGGGAGGATTTTTATGTTTGCTTCTGTGTGTCATTATTTTTTCTCCGGCACAAGTCCGGTAATATTTTTCCACATAGCTTCCTGCACTTCTTTAACTTTTATTAGCGCTTCTTTTCCTTGTTTGGTTAATTCATAAATTCGTTTTTGACGACCGCCCCGTTCAGGTGTTGAGTCTGACAGATTTGATTTTACAAAGTTTCTTTTGTTGAGTCTGTCGAGCGGCATGTAGATTGAGCCCAGCGACCATTCTTCACCTGACAAATTTGAAACAAGTTCTCTGATGGGCAGACTATAAGCGTTTTCTTTTAACTGCCAGATAGCGATAAGAATTAATTCTTCAGCTCTTGTTAATATTTTCACTTTACCTCCAATCGATCCTAACTTTTTGAAACATATGACGGGTAATATAATACATTTGTTCCACTTTTTTAGGATTGGATGAAAATTTATTGAAAGAATGTCATAATAATGGAATTATGGAATAGAATTTCGAAGTGACTTTGCAGATAAATTAACCGGAATGAATATATTACCTTCGACCAAATTTTCTCCTCAGAGCCAATAAAAATAAGGTAATTATTGTCGCACTCAGGACAGATTGCAGTATATAGACAACAATTCCGCAACTACTTAACTCAAAAAGCTTACCCTCTTTTTGGAAAGCTATGGCATGGAGACTAACCATAAACCCTTTAAAATAATCGCTGAAAAACTCAGAAAGATGGTTAAAATCAAAAGTAAAAGTATGTTTAATTGATATTGGATTAGTTGATAATGCTTTTTCAAAATAATCAAATCCTGTTTGCAAATAGAAAAATGGAAAAAGTAAAATGACACCGGCTAACCAGTAGAGTGGTCGTATATATCTCTCACCATACAAACTAACCATTCGGTACCATGCCATAACGCTCAGAAAATTTTGTCTCATCCAGCGCCAGATTTTATTATTATCTTTTGCGATCTGTAAACGGCGCATCTCCATGGCGCCGATGTAGAAATCACCAGCATCATTATACTGTTTGGCATTCTCAAAATTTTTTTGTAACCGGTTATAGAGTTGTTCGATGTATGTTAACCTTACACTTTCTTCAAGATCTTCTGCATCTTCTAATTCATCATATACAGCTTTTCTTTTATTTATTGTTGGCCATTTACAATCCAGAAATTCTACATATGTCCAGTCAGTTTTGGACATGACTACTTTCTCTAGACTAAAACCATCAAATTTGAATTCAGTGGGTTTTTCAATTGTCGACGCAGAAAACACTATTGTCCAATCTTGAATATTTTTAAAATAACGTGAGTTATAGAAACTTGTCTTTCCCTTAAATGTGGTATCTGTGAACATTGTATTATTTCCCCAAGTGACATTGAAGAAATCTGTATCATTCCCAAATGTGGCCAGAACGAATGACGTACTAGCCCCAAATTTGGTATTGAAAAACTCTAAAAAATTCCCAAATGTTGCTTCTTTGAATTCTGTATTTTTTCCAAATATGGCAGATCCGAAGTGTGTCCATCCCTCAAATGTAGTATTAATAAAAGATGTATCCGGAACATGTCAATAAAAATGAGACAAAAAATATAATAATTAAGCAACATGTTTT
>CAZEXO010000256.1:0-5577 GCA_964516545.1 uncultured Melioribacteraceae bacterium | reverse complement strand
TGTTGCTGTAATTTTCAGTGTATCTTTCACCGGAGATTGTTACAGATTCCAGCTCTATCGGATCAGGAATCAGGTAAATAACAATTTCGTTATCATCATCGGGTTCGATTTCCATAGTTATTTTTGATACTTTGTAACCAAGAGCTTTGACTGAAAAATGAAGTACGGATTCTGACGTGGAAATTCTAAAAAATCCTGTGGAATCTGATTTACCTAATAATTCATAATTGGTATAAATTATCGCTTCGGGGATTCGTTCGAAGGATTTGTTGTCGTAGACGAAGCCGGTTAGTTGGATTTTTAAATTTTGCCCAAAGGTGAATGGATTTACCAAACAAATTAGAAGTGTGACTCGTAAAATGTTCATTTAAGAGTTAGTCCGTATTAATTATTCTAAACCGTATAAAATTTCTCCTTAGCCTCCTTTTTTATTTAGGGATTAGTCTTTATCAATAACAATAACCGCAGTTTTAGTGACTGATGAACCGAAGACACCATAGGCGTTTGTTAAGCCTGAACCTGACACACCTTTAAGCATGTGATTAAATATATTTTTATCAAAAGCAGAGACATAAATAAGTACGGAATCAGATCTTAAAAAAGGATCGCCATAAAATTCGAATTTGACTTTTCTTTCGTGCGTATAATCTCCTCCGCGGGGAATTTCTTCAGGAAAGTATAAGTAATCCCGTCCTGTCCATTCAGGTGCTGGTTGTGCTGATCGGTGCCCATAAACATAAACCGAAGCATTGGTACTCTCCGTCCATTCAATTTCGATACCATTAAGTTCTTCGGATTTCATTGTATCACGGGCAGGTAAATTCAGTTCAAAGTCTCCTGGGACAATTGTGTTGCCTGTAATTTCCTCATCACTGATTTTGATATTTAACTCGTATTCCATGCCCGGAATAATTTTAAGTCTTTCATTATTTTTATAATAGACCGTCTGATAATAGTCAGTATTGTAATAGATATAAATCGAGTCTAATTCATCATGATAAACAAAATTATTAAAAACAACATTGTTTGAGGATAGTCCTATTCTCGCCCCATTCACGAAATAGTTATTAATGTTCGCACCATCAATCATTTCATCCAAAGGAGTATTATTGTAAACATATAGTTTATGTATTTCACTATTTGCTTCCAGGCAGAAGACAACACTATATTCTGCTTGCTGCCCCGCTGGTTCATTTAAATTCTCACAAGATGTTAACGACAACAATAAAATTATACCAAAACTCGATAAATATGTTTTCATTTAAAACTCCACCACTAATCCTACTGTCGGTAAAACGTAAGAGCCTCTTGCTTCACCATCCTCAACATTTAAGTTGTTGGCATCCGGTCTATACTGAAAAGGATTAGCATTGTTATATACGTTCATTACCTGTAAATATGGTTTTACAACTATCTTACCCCACCAAATAAATTTCCCCGTTATTCCTATATCCAAACGGTGACTTCCTTTAAAACGTTCGGAGTTTTGTCGTCCGTACATAATTCTCCAGCTTCTGTACATATAAAACTCGTTTTTATTCCCACTGTGTTCTTGAGCTTCACTATAATCATTTAGTCCTTGAGATTTTCCGACAGCCGGTGTAAATGGTAATCCAGAAACATATGTCCAAAAAACGTTCAGATTCCAGTTATTCGATAAACTATAGCTTGTTATTATCTTTACTGAATGGGAACGATCATAACCGGCAAAAAATCTATACTCATTATTACTTTTTACAGAACGAGAATATGAGTAGGTAAACCATCCGTTAAAGTCATCTGATTCTTTCTTCAAAAGGATATCCAAGCCGAGAGCATATCCATCGTAGAACTCAATCTGTTGATTAATATCTATCGCGGTTGGTATGTTTTTTCGTGTTTTGTAATAGCCCTCAATTTCCAGGCTTAGATTGTACGGGAGTTCAAGGAAGGATACGCCAGCACAAAAGTGATCACTCAACGGTATTTCATTTTTACTTTCTCCGAGAAAATATACTGAGAACGGATTCAGGAAAGAAATATTAACTCTATCTCTTTTTGTGTAAACCGGTTGAAAATATTTGCCAAATGAAAATTTCAGATTCACATCCGGAATGAGCCAATATTTGAGTTCAATGAATGGATTGACAAAAATTGTTTTGAAACCCATAAAAGATGTTACTCCTAAACCCACTATTGTTTTTAACTTTGTGGAAATATTAATTTGATTTACAGAGTATAACTTTACACTCTGCATTTCATTCTTCCCGTTATATTTTTTTGGAGCATAGTCAAACAGAATATCCTCAGCTTTCATTGACAAATCTATTTTTAATTTAATACCCGATATATCCCAGTTATAATTGGTGCTAAATGAATTTAGTTTTATGCCGGTTTTGGATTCCCATCCTTGCCCCTTGTGATTGTACTCTGCATTCAAAACTACATTAGTAAATGAATTGTCAAGGTAAAGTTTTTCAACAATCTCAGGATAATATTTATGTATTGAGCTTGTATTTGAATTTTGAAAACTGCCTGAAAAATTAAAATTAATTCTTAGATTTGATTTATTACTGATTAGATATGTATAATCAACTTTACCGGCAATATTTTTCCAGTTTAAGATTTCTTCTTCGGGAATATTCTCAAAGTCATAATATCCGTTAAATATATCCTTTGAGTAAAAACCTGATATGTTTAGCAAATGATTCGATCCCATAGCAATACTATATTTTCCATAGAAATCGTAAAAGTAATATGGGAAATCATATTTACTATTAAACAAACCGCCTATGAGATCAAGGTAAGTTCTCCTTGCTGAAAAAATAAAAGATCCTCCTAACAGAGGTCCCTCAAGAAATAACTTTGAGGAAATCAATCCCAAAGATGCAATTCCTTTTATCCTTTCTCTATTCCCGGATTTTGTATCAATATCAATCACGCCGGATAAAAAATCGTCAAAATGAATTGGATAATTCGAGGAATATATTTTTTCCTTTTGCACAATATCTGAATTGAAGGCGCTGAATAATCCTCCAACATGATATGCATTATAGAGAGGAATTCCATCCAGTGAAATTGCAGTTTCATCAAAATTTCCACCCCGCATAAAAACCTGACTGTTAAAATCACTACTTGATACAACGCCCGGCAATGTATGAATTACTCGTAATCCATCTGATTCGGCAAGAGCAGGAATATTTTTTATATCACCGTTTAACAGTTCGTATGTGTTGCTGTAATTTTCAGTGTATCTTTCACCGGAGATTGTTACAGATTCCAGCTCTATCGGATCAGGAATCAGGTAAATAACAATTTCGTTATCATCATCGGGTTCGATTTCCATAGTTATTTTTGATACTTTGTAACCAAGAGCTTTGACTGAAAAATGAAGTACGGATTCTGACGTGGAAATTCTAAAAAATCCTGTGGAATCTGATTTACCTAATAATTCATAATTGGTATAAATTATCGCTTCGGGGATTCGTTCGAAGGATTTGTTGTCGTAGACGAAGCCGGTTAGTTGGATTTTTAAATTTTGCCCAAAGGTGAATGGATTTACCAAACAAATTAGAAGTGTGACTCGTAAAATGTTCATTTAAGAGTTAGTCCGTATTAATTATTCTAAACCGTATAAAATTTCTCCTTAGCCTCCTTTTTTATTTAGGGATTAGTCTTTATCAATAACAATAACCGCAGTTTTAGTGACTGACGAGCCGAAGACACCATAGGCGTTTGTTACGCCTGCGCTTTCATGTCCGTTGAATGAATGATTGTAAGCGTTCTTATCAAAAGCTGTCACGAAAATAAGTACCGAATCAACTTCAGAGACAAAAAGGATTGTTGAAGAATTAAAATCAATAACTGCATGATTTTCATTTGTATACGCCCCACCAAGTGGAAAAGTATCAGGAAAATATGTATAACCTGAAGAATAGTGTCTTTGCCGAGCTAAGAATTTCCCGTGCGTATAAATATATGCATCTTGACTAGCAGTCCAACTGATTTCCAAACCATCAATTTCTTCAGCCTTCATTGTATCACGTGCCGGTATAAGCAGATCAAAATCACCGGGCACTTTAGTTAAGCCATTAATTAGCTGATCATCCGTTTTTATAGTGAGAATATATTCTTTACCCGGCAAAATCTTTAATTCCGAATTATTTTTATAATATAGCCACTGATAATGATCATAATAATTATAGACGTGTGTTGAATCAGGATCTTCGAACAAACCAAAATCATTATAATCCATACCGTCGCATGCTAGTTCCAATTGAGCGTTTTCAATAAAATAATTTTCCAAATGATAAAGATCATAATTCTCACTCAGGGCAAGCGTTCTGTACAGATGTATCTTTTGAGTTTTGTTCACAGTATCCATGTAGAAATCAACACTATATGAATATTTTGAGCTTCCCGGTTCATTCAAATTTTCACAGGAACATATCAGCAGTATTACCGCTACGACAATTAATAATTTATCAACTTTCATTTAGAACTCCAGTATCAAACCTATTGTTGGTAAAATATTTGATCCCCTCTCTTCTCCTTCAACAGGGGCTGTATTTAATGAGACTGGCTCATAATGATATGAATTTTCACTATTGTAAACATTCATAATCTGTAAATAGGGTTTTGCTACAATTTTATCCCACCAGATAAATTTTCCTGTTATCCCAATATCTAATCTATGGTATCCATGAAACCGTTCTGAGTTTTGTTTGCCGGAAGAAACTCTCCAAGTGCGATTAAATCCCATTGAACTATAATATGTCTCATTCTTTGTTTCTTCTATACCGTTATATTTACCGTTTGCTGGAGTATAAGGTAAACCCGTGCCCAAAATCCAAAACGCACTCATACTCCAATGATTCGATAATTCCATATTTAACAATGCTTTTATCGTGTGTGTGCGGTCATAGCCAGCATAAAAACTATATTCATCATTACTTTTAACCGATCTTGAAAAAGAATAAACAAGCCAGCCATTAACATCCCCGGTTTCTTTTTTTAATAATAGATCCACACCGCAGGAATAGCCTCCATAGAACTTGACTTGTTTATCATAATCAATTGCTGTGGGAATATTATCTCTTGATTTGTAATAAGCTTCAATTTCAAACCTCATGTCCATCGGTAAATTGAAAAAATCTACCCCCAAACTATAGTGATTGCTTTGAGGAATTTCGTCACGTTCTTTTCCGGTAAAATAAACAGCGAATGGAGCGTACATTGAATTGTTCACTTTATCTCTTTTTGTATATACAGACTGGAAATATTGTCCGAAAGACAATTTTACATTTACATCAGGCAATAGGAGATAATTAATATTTACAAAAGGTTTAATGAAGAACATTTTTTGAGAGGGAAAATATGTTAAACCTAAGGCGCCAACGGCTTTTAATTTTTTCGAAAAATTAAAAGTATTAACGGAATATAATTTGAAGGTTTTGGATAACTCATGAAAATCATATTGTGTCGGGGCATAATCAAAGAGAATATCTTCCAAATTCATTTCAAGAGATAATTGATAATAAGAATCATCTATATTCCAGTAATAATCCATATCATATAAATTAAATTTACCCCCCAATT
>CAZEXO010000255.1:0-5609 GCA_964516545.1 uncultured Melioribacteraceae bacterium | reverse complement strand
GTTTTTACACCCTCCCAGGGCAGTACTGGCTGTGGTTCTTTCCAGCGTAAACCACCGACAGGCGGCGCTGCAAAAGGAATACCTTTATAGGCGAGAATTCCCTTTGTAGCTGTTTCAACGCCAATTACTTTGCCCCCCTCAATACTTAGTACTGGGTTGGGATCTTTTCCTGTACATGATACTAATACAAGTAACAAACACACTAAAATTAATAATGGAAATTTTTTCATTTTCTATCCGGTTTTGGTTAATAATAAAATGCTTTACAGATTACATAAATCTCATAAAAAAAACAAATAATTATCCTCTTCAAAAGAGTCTCAATTTTCTTAAATAAAAGATAAGTATTCAGCAGATCACAATACTAAATAAAAATTGTAAATAATTGATAAAAGACAGGATCACCACCCGAAAATAAAAAACCGCGAATCTGAATTCAGGCAATTAAAAATAACTTGAACCATCCCAGCAATGCGTGCAGACTTTTTCTTTGGGAAGTCCGATTACATCAACAAGGTCATTAAGCTTCTGATACATCAGCGAGTTCAGCCCCAGGCGTTTTCTTATTTGTTCAACCATCGCCGCGTGTTTTCCGTTATGAATATCCGTGTATTCTCTGATATCAAAATCATCTCTCCCCTCAAGTTCTTTAACGGCATTGTGTGTTGCTAAATCGAGCGGAGACTTTGAACGACTGAAATTAAGAAACTCACAGGAAAAACATAGCGGCGGGCAGGCAATTCGCATGTGAACTTCTTTTATTCCCGCCTCGTGCAAATCTTTAACATTATCTTTCAACTGAGTTCCGCGAACGATGGAATCATCCAGAAATATTCCGCGTTTATCTTTAATTATTGCTTCATTCGGAATCAATTTCATTCTTGCTACAAGATCACGCATCTGTTGGCTTTGAGGCATAAAACTTCGCGGCCAGGTAGGAGTATATTTTGCATAGGGACGTTTTAGGGGAATTCTTTTTTCATTACTGTAACCCATCGCGTGGCCGATACCCGAATCCGGAATTCCGGCCACAAAATCAGCTTCGATATTATCTCTTTTTGCAAGCGCTACACCGCATTTGTAACGGCATTCATCAACATTTATTCCTTCATAAAAAGACGGAGGGTATCCGAAATATACCCAGAGGAAAGCGCATATTTGCATTTTGTCACCAGGCTTTCTCAACTGCTCATAACCTTCAGCGGTTAAACGAACAATCTCTCCCGGACCAAGTGTTTTTTCTGTCGTATAATTGAGATTAGGAAAAGCACAGGTTTCAAACGCCGCGGCATAGGCGTCTTTCTTTTTGCCAATCATGATAGGAGTTCTTCCTAGTTTATCACGGGCGACAATTATGGAATCATTTGTAAGAATTAAAATTGAGCAGGAACCTTTTACTAAATTAAAAACATTTTCAATTCCCGAAACAAAATCATCTCCTTCTGAAATAAGCATGGCAACCAGTTCGGTAGGATTAATATTCCCGCGGCTCAGTTCCGAAAAAGTGCGTTTGTTTTTCAAACATCTCTTTTCAAGTTCACTGATGTTATTTATTTTACTCACGGTTGCAACGGCAAATCGTCCGATATGCGAAGTAACCACAATCGGCTGAGCTTCGGAATCGCTGATTACTCCAATGCCCAGATTACCTTTGAATTCTTTAAGATTATTTTCAAATTTATTTCTGAAATATCCATCCTCAAGACTATGAATTGCTCTTTGAAATCCATCCTCAGGAGAAAAAAAAGTCATACCCGCTCTTTTTGTTCCAAGATGTGAATGATAATCAGTTCCGTAAAATACATCAGCTACACAGGATTCTTTTGAAACGCATCCGAAAAAACCGCTCATAATTTTCCTTTTTTTTGAAATTCAGTACATAAAATATTAATCAGGATTTCATCCGGTTTAACATAATAAGTCAAACGATGGTTATTACCTGTTCAACAATTGTCAGTCAGTTTTTAATTTTGCCAGTCTGCTGATAAATCAATTAATTCCTCTTGGTAATCATTATCTCCGATTCATCAAAACAATAATCATGTTTAACCCGGTTAGCAAAATCCTCGCGTTGTTTTTACTTTTTTCCTTGAATATTTGGCTCGATAAAAACCGACCAATAACGGCGGGTAAGTTTCATAAATTTTATTTTGAGAAATCTCATTCAAACAAAACAACATAATTAAGAATTTATTCCTGGGGAAAAATAACACATGAGACCAAGATTTCCAAAAATTCAGGTACTGTTAGATAAAAATAACAGAAGACCATTAAGATTATTGAATGAAATATTCATAAGTCGATAATAGTATTATAATAAGAATAACAACTACGGAGGCAATAATTCCGTCTTTTCTGATTGAGGATTGCTTTTCATGAATGAAATATTTTTTGAGAGCCTTCCTGTTTAGTATCAGGTGTATTACAAGAAGAATTGTAAAAACCAAACCTGCTGTGGCGTGAATAGAAATAAATAAATGCTCTGTTTTTTCCGAATGTTCAAAAATCGGAGTATGTGGTAAAAAAATTGACAGCGGAAGTAAAATTGATACGGCTGCTAACGAAACAGAAGTCAATGCTCTTTTGTCGAATTTGTGATTCTTTTCCATGCTGAATTGTCCCCATGATTGAATGAAATATGTTTTGATTTATCCCTCGGGCTTAACAAATTGTGTTTAATGAAAATCTGTACTAATAACCCGAACAAATGATACGAATAAAACTCATTGGAAAATGTTACAATAATTTTAAATTATTGTACCGTAAGACGATGATCAAAAACAGAAGTTCACTCACTCTTATGATGAACAGATTTTTTAAATGAACCACTGGAGTGAAAAGACAGTAACTGAATTCATATTATGGTCGAAACTAATGTTCATAAAGAGATTAATTCCTATATTTCGGCGGTATTCAAATAACATTATTACCAGGGGGACAAAATGAATAAAAATATTACTATTCTTTTCGCTGCTATTCTATTCTTATCTTTTATCAACGAAGTAAAATCGCAAAATAACGAGAACAAATTCCATCCTGATTCATCGGGTTATGCCGAAATCAATAATGTGAAATTATATTATGAAATTTCGGGAGAAGGTGAACCGCTGATTTATTTACATGGCGGAATCAGTTCATGCAGGGATTTCGATAATTACATTTCCGGGTTCATCAAAACTCACAAAGTAATAACATATGATCGCCGGGGTCACGGACGTTCGTATGATTCCGATGAGCAGTTAAGTTATTCATCAATGGCTGACGAGGCGAATTTATTCCTCGAGTATCTTGGGATAGATTCCGCTTATGTTATCGGTTGGAGTGACGGCGGGGTTGTCGGACTTCAGCTCGCGGCTAGGTATCCTTCAAAAGTAAAAAAACTAATTGCCGTCGGCGCGAATTATTTAGTTTCGGGAATGGCAGAGGGATCAGTTGAATGGATAAGCGCTAATTTAACACCGGAAAATATTTCAAAGTCGATTCCCGGTTTCGAAGATAATTATAAAAGTACGAATCCCGATCCGGATAATTTTACGGGTTTCGTAAACAGAACGAGAGAGATGTGGCTGCGTGACCCTTACGTGGCGAAAGAGGATTTACAAAAAATTACGGCTCCGGTTCTTCTCGTTTCAGGCGACAGAGAAGATATGAAACCTGAACATACTAGTGAAATGTATTCGATAATAAAAAATGCCCAATTATGTATTTTACCGAACATGACACATTTTGTTTTTGGAAATTATAATACAGCTTTTATGGAACTGTTTTTGAGGTTTATAAAAGAATAAAAAGATTATTTCGTAAAAAGGAAATTTTTCTGTAACATTTTGGCGTTTACTTACATATTAGGATTAAATGTTAATGTGACCATTGGGGCATGTTGTTGTTTATTCATGATAAAAAATCAAAACACTGAATCTATATCACGAATTGTGTTCTCAGATGATCCCGGATTGAAATATTTTCATTAATTACATTATATTAATCCATCTTTTAAAAATGAGGTAACAATGAAAAGAATAATATTTACATCAATAGTAATTCTTTTTGCAATAGCTCTCCAGTCAAACGCTCAGGTAACCTTTCAGCTTGGCGGCGGTGTTGGTTATTCAGTTGCAGCAAGTGATCTTGCTGAAGAAATAAACATTATGGAAGGAACAGGTTATGGCATGGATGGAGGATTTAATCTTCATGCAAAAGCAAGAGTAGGGTTGCTCAGCTTTATTGCTGTCGGTGAAATCGGTTATACCATGATGAACACTGATGGATCTTTCGGTTCAATAAAATATGATAATAGTGTGAATGTATTATCAATTAAAGTCGGACCGGAATTCCACATCAGCCTTCCTTTGATTCCAATCGATCCTTATGTTGGAGCTAATTTTCAGGTGAATTCATTTTCAGGCGAATCAGAAATCCAGGGTATGCCGGGTGTGCCCAGCGGTACTTATGATATCGAAACTGCAACCCGTTATGGTATCGGCATTAACGGCGGCGCTGTATTCAGTCTTGCCGGGTTAAAACTTGATCTGAATATCGGTTATAATATGTTAAATGCTTTCGGTAAAGAAAATGAAGAAAACCCGTCTGCCAACAAAATTTATCTAAATGACGACGAGGGTAACGGAAAGGAAACCAGCGCCTTAAATACACTTGAATTCAAAGCAACAGTTATGTTTGGATTATAAAATAATCTATAGCCAGTGAGAAAATTATTTTTAATACTCGTTATCCTGTCTGCATGTACTTCACGTCAGGAGAAAAAAACCGAAGCGGTTAATGATCTTTTGGAATTATATAGGAATCATAATCGCTTCGAGCGAACCGAAAACGGTAAACGAATCATTGCCGAGGATATTTTTAGTATTCAGAATGAAAAGAGTTTTCGATGGAAAAGAATTAAGTGGATATTAAATGAACAGGCTCAGGCCGAGAAAATATTTATCGATTTTGTTGAAACCGACTTTCATAACCTGATGACAATGGGTTCGTTTATTGAGCAGGATATTGACGGCAGTTGGATATTTTTCTATTCAAATGAATATCAGAATGTCCTGCCGCTCGTGAGCATTCAGATTGACCTTACGCGACCGGCAATTTATGATAAAACTAATGTAGAATGGTTTTTTGATTCACTCCTTGATCCGGAATTTAGTATTATAATTCCAAAAGATGGTTTTTTTTCGGAGTTAGCTTTACGATTGTTACTGAAAATTCCTGATGCTTATGATATTTCGAACCAACTAATCGTTCCCTGTGAAATGAGCTGTAAAATCGGAATACTTAACCGTGATTCATCTGAACCGGAAGAAATCGCGAATAAAATGTTAAGCTTATTCAGCACACTCATATCAATGAATAAAACCGATGAAATGAAAAAGTCGTTGAATGAATGAGTCTCAATTCTCTGAAGAAAATTCTGTCCCCGATTTTTATCTTCCGAATTGTTTCAGGTGATGATTGACATGAATATAAACCAGCCTCCCCCATTCAGTTTTATTCATATATCCGAATGCCGGATGTTCAACAAGTTTTTCTTCAGCGAATACATTACCAAACTCATTTAGCAATCTGACAAGAGTTTTTTTATCATCTTCAAAGTCTGTAGG
>CAZEXO010000254.1:0-5631 GCA_964516545.1 uncultured Melioribacteraceae bacterium | reverse complement strand
GGCGAAAATGCTTCTGAAGGAAAAGGATGCACTGAAACCGAAGGAAGAATATTATTTAATCTCGGAGTAAATGTTATTACAGGCGGAAATCATACCTGGGATAAACATCAATCGCAGGAATACCTGAAACAGGAACAAAGAGTTCTTCGACCATTAAATTATCCTAAAGGCACTTACGGTAATGGTTACCATATTCTTCAAACAAAAAAAGGAAAAGTTGCCGTTTTGAATTTACAGGGACGCGCATTCATGGCAGCCATTGATTGTCCTTTTCGATCAGCCGAGTGGGTACTTCCAAGGATACAGAACGAAACAAAGGTAATTGTTGTGGATTTCCACGCCGAAGCCACCGCAGAAAAAATAGCTCTTGCCTATCACCTTGATGGAAAAATTAGCGCTTTAATTGGAACACACACGCACGCACAAACTGCCGACGAAAGAATTCTTCCTAATGGAACCGGGTACATTACTGATTCGGGTATGACGGGTCCTTACGATTCTGTTATCGGGATGAAAAAAGATGCGGCTATTAATAGATTCTTATTCGCGACTCCACAAAAATATCAAACAGCAACTGACAATTTACACCTATGCGGAATTTTTCTTAAAGTTGATACCGAAACCGGAAAAACCCTTGAGATAGAGCGATTCATAATTCCTGAATTTGACAAGAAAATTGAATTGTAGGATGATTCATTTTAAGTTACCCAGACTGGACAAAGACGAACTGTTGAAGAAATATCTCAGTAAATATTGTCGTCTTAAGAAGGGTGAAATTTGGAATGATCCTAAGAAAAAACACAAGGTCGGCTGTTTAGATGCGAGCAACGCTGGTGAGATTAATAAATTACTGAACAGAAAAAAAGCCGTGCTGGCAGTCCACGATCCGCCATATAACATGGTTGCCTTTGAAAAACAAAGAGCGGATAAATTCACCGAGTGGTGCGAGAAATGGGTAAACATTACCTGTAATTTGTTGGAGGAAAACGCTTCTCTTTATGTTTGGCTGGGTGCTGACCAACGCAGGCACTTTGAACCGTTTCCCGAATTCATCAAGATGATGAAAATGACCGGATTCAATTCAAGAAATTTTATCACCATGAGAAATCAGCGCGGATACGGAACGCAAAAAAATTGGATGTCCGTTCGACAGGAACTTTTATATTATACCAAAGGCTCTCCGGTTTTTCATACCGAAGCTGAATATACTGATATTAAAAAAGTAACGCGTGGATACTATAAAAAAATCAACGGAAAATTGATTGAAAATTTTAAAAGAAGTAAATCTGATACAATTCGGGCAGGAAACGTGTGGTCAGACATTCAGCAGGTTTTTTATCTGATGGATGAAAACATTAATGGCTGTTACGCTCAGAAGCCCTTAAAATCATGTGAAAGAATTATAAAAGCATCAAGCAGCAAAAAGGACCTTGTTCTGGATTTTTTTGCTCACAGCGGCTCAACTCTTTTGGCTTGTGAAATGCTGGACAGAAAATGTTACACAGTTGATATTGATCCTATTTACTGTGAAATTTCCATTCGTCGTTTGGAAAGATTTCGCGAAACAGGAAAATTAGGCTGGCAGGATTCAAATCCTTTTGAAAAAGAAATTATAAACGACAGAAAAATAAAAAATTATCTCAAGAGCAATTACAGCATTGATGCGCCTTCGTCTCTTGGTTAGAAGAGGAGAATTAGATGATTCTACTTGACGGAAAAAAGATATCTGATGAAATTAAAAATGAACTTCAGGAAAAGATTAAACCCATTGTTGATTCAGGCGGGAAAGTACCCGGACTTGTTACAATTTTGGTGGGGGATGATCCGGCTTCGCAATCATACGTGAATTCAAAATATCATGGTTGCAGAAAGTTGGGAATGCATTCTAAGATTGAAAAACTATCTGCCTCAATAAGCGAATCGGAACTGATTGATTGTATTAATAAATACAATACCGACTCTGATTTTCATGGCATTCTTGTTCAGTTACCGTTACCAAAACATATCAGAGAAGACAAAATAATTGAAGCCATAAATCAGGAGAAGGATGTTGACGGATTGCATCCTGTCAGTATTGGAAATCTTGTGATCGGGAAAGATACGTTTTATCCTTGTACGCCTTACGGAATTGTTGAAATGTTGAAAAGATACAACATAGAAACAACCGGCAAACATGTTGTGGTGGTCGGAAGAAGTAACATCGTCGGAAAACCAATTGCTAACATGATGCTTCAGAAAAAAGACGGAGCTAATTCAGTCGTTACCATTTGTCACTCTGCCGCTAAAGATTTATCATATTTTACCCGGCAGGCGGATATTCTTATCGCTGCTATCGGCAGAGCTTATTACATAACCGCTGAAATGGTTAAAGAAGGCGTCGTTGTTATTGATGTCGGTATTAACAGAGTGCCGGACACTTCAAATGAGAAAGGATATAAAATTGTTGGTGATGTTGATTTTGATTCGGTTGCGGCGAAATCATCTTATATCACTCCTGTTCCTGGAGGCGTGGGGAAAATGACAATTGCAATGCTGTTAAAAAATACTTATGAAGCTTTTTTAAAGATTGAGAAAAAATAACCAGGTAGGAAAATGACTCTCTCAGAGATTGAAAAAATTGTAAATCAGGTCTTCACCGAAAAAGCCCTGCAAAAATATTATAAAGTCGGGGAAACATGTAATGGATGGGAACGAAATGTTGTTGATCAACCGGTTGCTGTAAAAAATATTATCGACAATGGAGCGGAAAGAATTGCTGCGGGAATCGGAATCGGACAGGAACTATCCGATAAAAACGTCGCGCGTATGATAGATCATACTCTTTTAAAAGCTGACACAACAATTGATGAAATAAAAAAATTATGTGCTGAGGCAAAGGAATACAGCTTTGCATCGGTTTGTGTTAATCCTTCGTATGTTCCCTTATGCAGTCAATTACTCAAGGGCACTATTGTTAAAGTCTGCACTGTGATTGGTTTTCCTTTAGGCGCAACAAGCACTCCGGCAAAAAGGCTCGAAGCTGAAGAAGCATTAAAGAACGGAGCGCAGGAGATTGATATGGTTATTAATGTCGGCATGTTGAAAAGCGGAAATTATGATTATGTGTTCGAGGATATTAACCAGGTTGTTTTAATGGGAAAAAGGTTTAATGCTGTTACAAAAGTAATTATAGAAACCGCGTTACTTTCTGATGAAGAAAAAATAAAAGCATGTTTGATAAGTAAAAAAGCAAAAGCCGATTTCGTGAAAACATCAACGGGATTTAGCAAAGGCGGCGCAACTGCAAGCGATGTAGCATTAATGAAATATGTTGTCGGCAGCTCTGTTGGCGTAAAAGCTTCAGGCGGAATCAGAACTCGCGAAGATGCCGAATCAATGATAGCCAGTGGCGCAGACAGAATAGGTGCGAGCGCCAGCGTGAAAATTGTGAAAGGTGAAAAATCCGGATCGGATGGTTATTAGTGGTAATAGATTTTGTAATAACCAAAACCAATGATGGATATGTAGGGGATGTTCCTTCTTTAAAAGGTTGCGAATGTTGGGCGCATGATGAGGATGAAGTTACAAAAAAATCGCTGGAGTTGGTTTCTTTCTACCTGAATCTTTCTATTGAGAAAATTGTTGTTGACCGCGCGCGTCGGGAAGGGAATAAGATAATTTACAAATTAATATTTGATAAATAACATGAGACAATTTAAAACCGACAAACGACTTACGCGTATCGAAAAAACGCTGAAGGAAAGACAGCAGTCTCTCGGGGTAATTCTCGAAAATATTCATGACCCGCATAATGTCAGCGCTATTTTTCGTACATGCGACGCTGTGGGAGTGCCGAAAGTCTCACTGCTCTATACAAATGAGGATTTTCCGAAGATCAGCAAAGTAACCTCCGCATCTGCCTACAAGTGGGTTAAGCGTGAGAGGTTCACTTCTGTTGAAGAGTGTTATAATTCCTATCGTGAAAAAGGATTTAAAATTTACGCAAGCCTGCTTTCAGAATATGCCGTTGATTTGTATGATATTAATTTTTCAAAAAAGACGGCAATTGTTTTGGGTAATGAACACCGTGGAATTTCAGATGAAGCCGCGAAACTGGCTGATGGTGTTTTTTATATTCCCATGCATGGAATGATCCAAAGTCTTAATGTTTCTGTGGCGGCTGCGGTGATATTGTATGAAGCTCAGCGGCAACGAAGAAATAAAGGTTTATATAATAGTACTGAATTGACAAATGAAGAACTTAATCAACTCATCGACGAATGGTGTAATAAATGATCAAAGAATTTCAGAAGATTAATTTTGTTGAAGGTGAACTACAGTTACCGGGTGATAAATCTGTATCGCATCGGTCAGTGATGTTTTCTTCGCTCGCTGAAGGTGAATCTGTCGTTTATAATTGCCTTGAATCTGCAGATATTAATTCTACGATCGACTGTTTCAGAAAGATGGGAATTGAGATTGATAAAAATGAAGAAAGAATTATAATTCGGGGAAAAGGATTATACGGACTACAGGCTCCGCGCGAAGTTCTTGATTGCGGAAACTCAGGCACTACTGCACGGTTAATTTCCGGAATTCTTGCAGCACAGAAATTTGAATCCACGTTGATTGGTGATGAATCTTTGTCCCGACGTCCCATGAAAAGAGTGATTGATCCTTTGCGGGAGATGGGCGCAATAATTGAAACAAATGAAAAGCTCACTTTGCCGATGACTATCAAACCTTCGCCGAATTTTCATGCGATTAATTATACTCTGCCTGTTGCAAGCGCTCAGGTAAAAAGTTGTGTTCTGCTGGCAGGTTTATTTCTCGAAGAGACAACACGGGTAATCGAAAAAGAGCCTACAAGAAATCATACGGAAAATTTGCTAAACCTTGATGTGGAAGAAAAAGACGAAGTAAGAATCATTTCAATTAATAATAAGAAATTTCCTAAACCTTCTGTTTATTATATTCCTTCTGACATTTCGGCATCCGCTTTTTTTATTGTACTTGCCTCCTTATTAAAAGGGTCTGTTTTGACTCTGAAAAATATTCTTCTGAATGAGACCAGAAACGGAATAATAACCGTCATGAAAAAAATGGGAGCTGATATTACTATTGTCAATAAACAAACACGCAATGGTGAGATTTCAGGTGACATAATCGTAAGAGGAGCTGCACTTGAAAACTGTGAAATCGATAAGGAAATTATACCCAATATAATTGATGAAATACCCGTCCTGGCAATTGCCGGAATTTTTGCAGGAGGCGCATTTGAAATCAGAAACGCCCACGAACTCAGAGTAAAAGAAGCAGACAGAATTTCTGCAATGTGCAATAATCTTAAGTTGCTCGGATTAAACATTACCGAATATGATGATGGATTCAGGGTTGAGGGTGAAATAAAAAATTTTGACAATCTTCTTTTCGAGAGTTATGGAGATCACCGCATTGCGATGGCTTTTGGAGTATTGTCAGTAATACTTCCCAAAGGCGGCAGGGTGAATAATTTCGAATGCGTTGAAATATCGAACCCGAATTTCGCAAATCAGATTGAAAAAATCGCACGAGGTTAATTTCAAATTTCCAAATACTGATGCTCGAATTTATTTATCGATAATTCAGTATACATCCACGTGACAAAATCAA
>CAZEXO010000253.1:0-5648 GCA_964516545.1 uncultured Melioribacteraceae bacterium | reverse complement strand
TTACGTCCACCACATTTAATAAATTATTATTAGAAATTTTTACTGAAACTCACCGCCGCCTTCCATCTCCATGTCGCCATTACCGTTTCTATTACTTCTTTGATCCTGTTTATAATTATTTATACTGTACCTGAGAGTCAGCGAAATATTTGGTGATGCCGGTTCCATTAATGTGTGGCTGGAAAAATTTGTTCCTGCAGAAGAAAATTCCCATTTTCTTGTACTCAGTAAATCACGGATCTGAAGAATTGCAGTTAACTCCCGCGGAATAATCTGATACATCACCGAAGCATCCATGGAAAAGTTTCCTTTCCTCTCACCCTGAGCAGAAACACTTGGGCTGTCCCATCTTAAATCAAGTTGCGAACCAAAAGTTTTTGAAAACATTAATTTGTTGTTCATTCTGATTCCGTAATTAAAACTACTTGTTTCAAAACTTTCACCAAGCAATTCACCTTTTTGCGAGTAGTCGTAAAGATCGCCGGTAAGGTTAAGATTCCATATCTGAATAGGATTGAAAGTTAACATTATTTCTGCGCCTATTGCATGCGATTGACCTGCATTTGTAAATGTTCGTAGCATAACATTCTCGGAATAAACGCTTGATACATTTTCAATTTTATTTATTGTATTTCTGTAATAACCTTCAACTGACAACGTAACGTCATTAAAATGTTTCTGAAAACCTGCTTCATAAGAATTTATATATTCATTCTTCAGTGAAGGATTACCTTTTCTTACATTGTAAGGATCCTGCCAGGTTTCGAATGGTTCAAGAAACCAACCGCGCGGACGTTGGATACGCCTTGTGTAACTTGCCATCAGAGAAAAAGTATCATCAATTTTATACGATGTATGTAAAGTCGGAAAAAAGTCCCATTGATCGATAACGAACTCTTTGTCTTCACCGACAAGTTCGATTTTTCTGTCGGTTAGTTCACCTCTTACTCCAAGCTGATAACCGAAATTACCTGTTTCTGCGGCGTAAGTTGCAAACAATGACTGAGTATTTTCAGTGCTCTTTGAATCATGGCTGTACAAATCAAGGAATACGTATTGATCAGTATCGAAATTAAAAAGATAGTTGGCGTTGAATTCATCATCAACGTCAAAATCAGCCTGATATCCGGTTTCAAAATAATCGGTTTCATTCAAAGGAAGTTTATATTCAGCTTTAATTCGCCAGTCTTTTCCCGGTCCGCCTTCAGAATATTTTCTGCCGTCTGTTAACTCGTTCTGGGAATCATAAACATTATTTTGACTTAATTCTTCCATGTCCCGATAACTATAATTTACTTCAAGATAAAATTTATGATCCTTGCCGGGAAATTTGTGAGTGTAATCCATACTAACTCTGTAAAAGTCACCTGAGTTGAGTGAGGATTCTAAACTATTATATGATGTTTGAGCAGGAGCCAGATTACTCCATTTGAGATAACTAAGTTCGGAAGAATTTTCATTTTCACGTTTGCCATATCTGAAACTGGCCGAGAGAATATCACTGGGTGATATGTCGTAAGATAAACCTCCGCGTAATCCGAACCTGTTACCCGAATGTTTACGTGAACCTGAATAATCAAGCATTGTTGTTGTTAGTCCGCTGGTTGTCTGCTGAAAGGAATTGAAATCACCAGGATGATTTCCGTCACGATAGTCGATTCCAAGATTTACGCTTAACCCGTTTCCACGGTATTCAACTAAAGCATCGCCGCCGAAATTACTTTGTGTACCACCGTTTAAATTTACTAAACCTGATAATCCTGAAAACTCATTTTTTTTGAGGATTACATTAATAATTCCGCTGGTTCCTTCAGGATCATACTTAGCGGAAGGATTGGTGATGATTTCAATATTTTCTATGGAGCTGGCCGGAATTTGATCAAGCGCGTCACTCGGATCAAGTATGGATGGTTTACCATCAATGAGTAAAGTGAAATTTGTACTTCCTCGTAAACTTACTGTTCCATCAATATCAACACGAACCGATGGAGAAATCTGAAGCGCATCAATTGCAGTTCCTGATAACGAAGTTGCTTGCTGACCGACGTTGATCACTTTCTTATCAATTTTATATTCAACTGTGGATTTTTCAGCAACTACTTCAACTTCATCGATATTATAAGAAGCTTTTTTCAATCGCACAGTTCCTATATCAAGAGTATTGCCTCCGTTCCCCAGTGTGATATCGTTAAGAATAATTCTGTCATATCCGATGTATTTGATTTCAAGATCATATGAACCGGATGCAACTCTCTCAAGCATAAAAATTCCTTGTGGACTTGTTACGGTTCCGGTTACCATTTCTGATGATCCCGATTTTAGAAGAATCACGTTTGCATATTCAAGCGGAGTGTTGTCTTCGTTATCAATCACGGTACCTTTAATTGAGTGAAGCAACAAATTAGCTGTGGTTGGTTTTATTGCCGGCTGAACAATTACAGTAGTTAATGTAAAAGTGAATAACGCAAAAAATAAAAGTATCTTTTTCATATGTCCTCTGTTAAATAGAAGTTACAATCAAACATAGTTTTTAATTCTGTAGAAATTTTGTTTTGTGTACTTAGACAAAAGGTAATTTCGAAAAGTTAAAAGGTGATAACACAATTCATGCTATTTTTTGTTCCAAAACAAAGGAATGAAGGCTGTTTTCGTTGTTGTAAAAAATTGTAATATTATTCAACTCGCATATTTTTTTTATGATTGATAAACCCAGACCGACTGATTTGCTGTTTTTTTCACCGGAGTAAAACCTCTCAAAGATTTTTTCCGGGTTGAGATTTATTTGTTCGCTCTCATTGGTTATGGTGAATTTATCAGTTGTTTCAATCCTGATAGTTGTGCCAGGTGTTGAATACATTAATGCATTGCGGATGAGATTAGTCAAAACTATATCAAATAAAAGGGGATCGATAAATAATACATGATCATCCGATAAATCAGTTTGCAGCTTGAGCGATTTTAATTCCGCCAGTTCGGTTATTTTGGATACATGTTTCATAATCACTGGTCCGGTTTTCACAGTCTGCGAATCATGAAATTCTTTATTCTCAATTTTCGTCAGTAAATTCAAAGCTGTTCCGAGACTGGAAAGGTGATTTACCTCATTATAAATTTCTTTGATAGTTTCAGATTTTTTCTCCATCACCAGATCATCTGTCAGCAGATGTTCTATTTTTCTCCGTATAACACTCAAAGGGGTTTGCAGTTCGTGCGACATATTTTCCGTATACTCTTTCAGGTTTCTATAGTCGCCTTCTATTCGTTCAATCATGTTTCTGAAAAGATTCTGCATATCATTAAACTCAATAGTGTTAGTCCTGACAGGCTCAAGTTTTTCACCGAAATTGTAAATTTTCATTTGACCTAAAATCTTATAGAAGGGGCGTAATAGAATTCCAGACGAAAACCTGTTAATAAGAACAACCAATAATGCAAGAACCAAAAATGCCGGAAGAAGAGTATTAAGTATTACTTTTCGCAAAAGAATAAATTCTCTGGTGCCGACTATTATATTCATTTCATAAAAATCATTTTTATACTTCATCAAAACTTTTTTAATTCGATGGGGCTCTTCTTCCGAGGAATCATGTCGTAATAAAACTGTATCCCGGTATGCGGGATACAGTTTTAAGTCGGGAGTTTTATCAATCTTGTGGAATATTACATTTCTGAATTGGTGGAAAGCTCCGTCATTCTCATGAAAATGCTGACTGGCTCTCTCTTCTGAAAATCTGAACCGTGCCTCAAGTTCATCATCCATGTACTGCTCAATAAAAAACAACATTACCTCTGCGGTAATTAAAAAAACGATAAACGTAATAATGAGATAAACAAAAGTATTTTTTGATAATAATTTATAATTATACTTCATGTTTACCTCTTGCGTCATCCTCTGAAAATTTATACCCCATGCCATATACTGATTTTAAGTAATCTTTTCCTCCGGCGCTGAGTAATTTCTTTCGTAAATTTTTTATGTGGTTGTAAATAAAATCAAAATTGTCGGATGAATCGGCATGATCTCCCCACAAGTGTTCTGCGATGCTTTCTTTGGTAACGATTCGATTCTTGTTATAAAAAAAGTATAACAGCAGTTCGTATTCTTTTTTGGTAAGTGTCAGAACACTTTCGTTAACAGTTACCGATGCGGCGTTCACGTCAATGGTTATCTCGTTCAATTTTATCTGATTGTTACCCTCAAAATTTTTTCTTCTGAGAATTGATTTTATCCTTGCATTAAATTCAGCGATGTGGAAAGGTTTTGTGATATAATCGTCGGCGCCTAATTCTAAACCTTGAACTTTATCAGCGATGGCATTTTTTGCAGAAATAATAAGTATTCCGCTATTCGCACCCTTCTTCTTCAAATTGCGTATTATATCGAAACCGCTGCCGTCAGGAAGTCCGATGTCAACAATTACAAGATCATAACAATACGCGTGAATTTTTTCCGAAGCTTCGGCGTATGTCAGAACTTTTTCAGTGAGGTAACCTTCTTCCTGTAAAAAAGTTGAGAGTTCCTCGTTTAGTTCAATATTATCTTCGATTAATAATAATTTCATATCGTTCGGTAAAAATATAACTAAATTCTGTATTAATTCTGTTGTTCTGATTATTAGCTGATATGATTTTTGTGAATTTGATGAGACATTCGAATTACCGGATGTGAAAGAGTAAAGTTTGGGATGAATTTTTTGTGAAGGGCAAAATAAATCTTCATTTGTCGTTATATTTGTTTTGTTGATTGGTGCTGATAATGAATTCATTGAGTAATAACAATAACCATACGAATATACCTCCGGTTGATGGAACCCTTCCGAAAAATTTCCTTGATCGATTAAAAGGAATGATGAATTGGAGAACCGCCTTCACTGCTCTCAAATATCCCAATTATAAACTATGGTTTCAGGGGCAGATTATTTCTCTTTTCGGTTCATGGCTCCAGACTACTGCACAGGGATTTTTAGTTTTTGAGCTTACTCAGTCACCGGCTTATCTGGGTTATGTGGGATTTGCTATGGGCATTCCTTCATGGGTCTTTATGTTATACGGCGGAGTGATTGCCGACAGAATCTCGCGTAGGAAATTATTAATCATAACCCAAACAGCAATGATGTTATTTGCATTTATTCTTGCGCTTTTAACTTTTTTAAGTATTGTTCAACCATGGCATATTATTATTCTGGCGTTCTGTCTGGGAACGGCAACTGCATTTGACGCGCCCGCGAGGCATTCATTTGTTTTTGAACTTGTCGACAGAGAAGACCTCACCAACGCGATTGCTCTTAATTCAACAATGTTTAACTCGGCAACATTTATCGGGCCGGCAGTTGGTGGATTAATTTATGCCGGGTTTGGTCCGGAAATATGTTTTACTCTGAATGGGTTCTCTTTTCTTGCAGTTATTTTCGCGTTGGCAAAAATGAAATTATCAGTCTTTGTAAAAAAAGATCATAACAATAGTCCTTTGCATGATCTGAAAGAAGGATTGATTTATGTTTTCAGACACAAAATTATAAGAATAATTATGGTGCTGGTAACAGCTACGGGTTTATTTGGAATTTCATTTGCGACACTTTTTCCGGCCTGGGCAGTTAACATTCTCGGTGGTGATGCTACTACAAACGGTTACCTGCAGTCAGCAAGAG
>CAZEXO010000252.1:4947-5649 GCA_964516545.1 uncultured Melioribacteraceae bacterium | reverse complement strand
TCGACAGTGAAAAAGAAACAACAATCAGAATTATAAAAAAAGAAGAACCGGCGAAGACAATTCATTTACAGCATGAAGAAGAAGAAAACGATACCGATGAAAACAAGAATCTCTCAGAGGCGAATGAATCGGATATTGATGTTGTAAAAGAGTCTACATTCCCTGAACAGTGGGAAGAAAAAATTGAATATAAAACTCCTTCACTCGAGTTATTGTCGACAAAAAGCGGCAATGAATTTGAAATTCCTGAAGAAGAGTTGAAACGTAATGCTGAATTGTTAAAAGAAAAACTTTCCTTATTCGATATCCAAATTGATGATATCTCTGTAACTCCGGGACCGGTTGTTACACTTTATGAATTAGTGCCGGCGCCTGGTGTTAAGATCAGTAAAATTGTAAGTCTCGAAAATGATATTGCACTTGCTTTAGCCGCGCGTGGAATCAGAATAATAGCGCCAATACCAGGTAAGAGCGCTATCGGTGTAGAAATTCCGAACGCGAAAGCGCAGGTTGTAACGGCAAAATCTGTTCTGGCAAAAATTAAAGATCATAAATATGAACTGCCCTTAGCGTTAGGAAAAACAATTTCGGGTGAAGCTTACGTAACTGACCTGGCGGCGATGCCTCATATGTTAATTGCAGGTGCTACCGGTTCCGGTAAATCCGTATCCGCTATGAGCATCCTGCGTCTGCTTGACGCGA
>CAZEXO010000252.1:0-4937 GCA_964516545.1 uncultured Melioribacteraceae bacterium | reverse complement strand
TGGTATTAATATGATACTGACAAGTTTAATTTTCGCTAAACATCCATCCGATGTAAAATTTGTAATAATTGATCCCAAAAAAATTGAGTTATCATTCTATAAAAGATTAAGCAAACATTATCTTGCAGTTTCACCGGATCTCGAAGAAGAGATTATAACCAGTCCTCAAAACGCTCTGCTCGCGCTCAAAGCTGTTGAATATGAAATGGAAAAACGATATGACAAACTGGCGAAGGCAGGTGTGAGAAATATTATCGATTATAATGACAAAGTGCAGGACCCGCGGCGGCGTCCGAAAGATACCGAAAAAATGGTTCATCATAAATTACCTTATATAATTGTCGTTATTGATGAGTTAGCTGATCTCATGTTAACAGCTGGAAAAGAAGTTGAAGAACCTATTACGCGTCTTGCTCAATTAGCCCGTGCTGTTGGAATTCATCTTATTCTAGCCACTCAGCGTCCGTCAGTGAATGTTATAACCGGTGTGATTAAAGCTAATTTTAGCTGTAGAATGGCGTTTCAGGTTGCGTCAAAAATTGATTCGCGAACAATTCTTGATATGAATGGAGCTGAACAATTATTAGGACGCGGTGATATGTTGTTTTTACCGGGCGGGTTACCAAAACCAATCCGCATTCAAACTGCTTTTATCTCAACGAACGAAGTCGAAGATATAACTAACCATATTTATACTCAAAAAGGTTACTCGAAAAGATATTTTCTTCCTTCGATGTATGAGAAAAAAAAGGAATCGGCAGGTGGTTTTCTTTCAGATCTTGATCCTATGTTTGAAGATGCGGCAAGAGTTATCGTCAGACATCAGCAGGGTTCTGTTTCTTTGCTTCAACGCAGGCTGAAACTTGGCTACTCAAGAGCCGCGCGAATTGTAGATCAACTCGAAGAAGCCGGCGTTGTCGGTCCGGGCGAGGGAAGCAAAGCCCGCGAGGTTAGAATAGAGACTGAAGAACAATTGGAAACAATTTTAAAATCCCTTTGATATAATAGCCTATGAAATTAAAAATTACTCTAATAATGTTATTATTTCCCGCGCTGATTTTTGCTCAGGGAATTCTACCTAAAGTCCAGGCGAAATTTGAATCGCTGAATTCTTTCCAGAGTAATTTTAAACAGGAAATTATTCTCAAAGGAAAAAAGTCAAGTGATGGTTTGTCAGGAAAATTTACTTATGCTAAACCTGATAGTTACAAAATCGAAATGAGTAAAAGAGTAATCATTTCCGATGGTAATTCTATTTGGAACCATGATAAGAGTAATAATAAGGTCGTTATCACCTCAACTAAGGATGATCCACTGTCATTCTCACTGAAAAAATTTCTTTTTGATTACCCGGAACAATGCCAGGTAACGGAGGAGAAAAATAAAATAAAACTGATTCCCGAAGATGATGAATTAGGAATGGAAAAAATATTTATTGAAGTGAATGATTTTCATCTGGTTACAAGTATCGAACTGATGGACTTTGAAGGTAATAGATATATATTTACTCTGAGTCAAATAAAAGAAAATATAAAAATCGAAACAGGATTTTTTAATTTTATCCCACCAAAAGGATCTAAAATAATTGACCTCAGATAACAAACAAACTAATACCATTAAAAGATGGCTGGGCATAACTACACCCTTTGTGCTGACAGCAATATTTCTTTTTCTGGCTTTGTTAAATGTTGATATTCCCAAAACGATGGAATTAGTCTCTGCATCTTCATTTGAATGGATGTTGGTGTTTGTATTCACTTTTTTACTTTCACATTTTATTCGTGCGGTCAGATGGAAAGTAATGCTTTCCTCGGTGAAACAAGATACATCGTTACAGAATCTTTTCGGCGCGGTGATGATTGGATATGGAGTTAATTGCGTCATTCCGCGGTTGGGTGAAGTTTACAGGGCATTTTTCCTGGGCAAATGGGAAAATCTGTCCCGCACTTCAATGCTCGGAACAGTAATTGTTGAAAGAATTTTTGATTTGCTTTCTCTGGCTTTTTCTGTTTTTGTAAGTATTCTTATTTACGACGGAAATTTGCTGAATGAGATCGAATGGTTGAGCTCAGCTTTGGTTATCGTCTCAATTCTAATCTTCATTATGATTGTTATTTTACTCGGTTTGTTTTTCTTCCGTGAAAAATTCAGCCGTATTATTTTCAGGCTTATTGGAAATATCTCACCCAAAACAGCAGGTAAATTAAACTACTTCTACGATATGCTCATTGAGGGATTTTCTACAATAAAGAATAGTAAAACACTTGTTCTTACTTTATTTTTTTCTTTTCTGATTATGGCTCTTTACGGGTTAAATTCCTATGTCGGTTTATTAATGCTTAGGATGGATGAAATCCAACCTGTAAATATGGGCATGGGATGGATTCTTATGACAATAGCCGCCTTTGGAATTGTATTACCGACTCCGGGAGGAACAGGATCATATCATATAATTACGAAACTCACCTTGGTTAATCTTTTTGGTTTTACCGTCAATATCAGCATGGCTTTTGCTTTCCTTACTCATATTATTGCCTATATACTTTTTGTGATTTCTACACTGATTGTTTTGTTTTTTTTAAATATCCGGCTTAAACGGGAAGGTAAAGAAGTTGTGAATTTTATTTCTGTATTTAAAAATAATTCAACCGCGATATGAAGAAAATTATTTTTACACTTGTTTTATTATTTTCGTCCGAGATGTATTCCCAGATTGACATTTCGGGAGGGATGGGAATAAGTTTTTTCCATTCTGCCTCAATGACTGATTATCTCGAAGTGAATTTTTCAGGAGGTGAAAAGCAAAACTCCTTTAATAGTTCAGCGGAATTTTTTCTTGAAGGTGATATTAACATTAATCCTCACGTTCAACTTGGTTTGGAGTATGCATTCTCAATTTATTCGTACAATAAAATTTTAGGAATTACCAATTACGATATTTCAATGAGTTTTCATAAACCCTCAATCCTTGGCTATTATGTTTTTCCCGGTAAAGGATACAAATTTAAGTTGGGCGGTGGAATCGGATACAGGTACGTTGATGTTACTGAAAGAATTGGTTATGATGAAGAATACAGCTCAGGTGGAGTAGGCTTTTTATTAAGAGGACAAGGATTAACAACACTTCGTGACAATCTGTTTATTCTGATCAGTGTAGATGCAAGATATGATATCAACGGCAAACCTTCCAACGGAAATAGAAAAATCAGGAATCCAATTGATGATTCCAACGTAAATCTTAATCTTATTTCATTTGCTTTTAAGATTGGGATGACTTATGTCATCGGAGAATAAAGAATAATATGAGCATCATTGAAGCTATTGTTTTAGGAATAATACAGGGATTAACAGAATTTTTGCCTATAAGCAGTACAGGGCATCTTACAGTCTTTGGTAAATTATTCGGATTGGTTTCCGAGACAAATCCTGAGCGATGGACAGCGTTTATTGCAATTGTTCAACTGGGAACTCTTATTGCCGTTTTAATTTATTTCTGGCATGATATCTGGGAAATTGTCTCGGCATTTACAAAAGAAAATTTGTTAAATAGAGTCGGGTTAAATTCTCAATCACTTCAATCAAAACTCGGCTGGTTTATAATTATCGGTACTATTCCTGTTGTAATTATTGGACTACTTTTCAAGGATATCATTGAAGGCGCTCTCACAAAAAATTTAATTGTGATTGCTGCAAGTCTTATCGGGTTAGCAATCATTTTGGCGCTTGCGGAAATCCTGGGTAAATTTAAAAAAGATCTGAAAGATATTACCTGGTACGATGCATTATTAATCGGAGTTGCTCAGACTCTCGCGCTGATACCGGGATCATCCCGTTCAGGCACAACAATTACTGCGGGATTATTTCTCGGATTAAAAAGAGAAACCGCAGCTAGGTTTTCTTTCCTGCTTAGCATTCCTGCTGTCTTCGCGAGCGGTTTACTCGAATTCTATCAATCTTTCGAGTTCTTAACTCATGAAAATCTTTTTTATCTTATTGTTGCAACAATTTCCGCGGGAATCAGCGGATATATAACAATAGACTTTTTATTAAAATTCTTAAAGAAAAATACTACCTTCATATTTGTTCTCTACAGAATTCTGGCAGGTGTAATTATATTTTTATTAATTTGTAACAACATAATCAAACCATGAGGTAAACGATATGCTAAACAAATTATTCCGACTTTTTCTTATTACAATTATGTTCTTATCTATTAGTTGTAAATCTCAACAGGAAACAACACAAATAGATACATCAAACCAAACAACAGAGAAAGGAGATCCCTTGGAAGAATTAATGACTCTAAATGAAAATGAATATCTGGTAGCAACCATGCTAACAAACCTTGGAGAAATTGAAATTGAGTTATTCGCTGAACAAACTCCCAAAACGGTTAAAAATTTTGCCGAACTCGCTAATCAGGGTTTTTATGATGGAGTTACTTTTCACAGAGTTATAGAAAAATTTATGATTCAGGGAGGAGATCCTTCAGGAACAGGTGCCGGAGGAAGCAGTATTTATGGAACAACTTTCGAGGATGAATTTAATTCTGATCTGAAGCATGAAACTCCGGGTATACTTTCAATGGCAAACAGAGGACCGAATACCAACACGAGTCAGTTTTTTATTACTCTTGTTCCGACTCCCTGGCTGGATGGAAAACACACCATCTTCGGAAAAGTTATCTCGGGAATGAATGTTGTTGAAAATATTGGTAAAGTGAAAACATCCGGCAACCCTTATAATAAACCAATTGAGCCGGTTGTGATGGAAAAAGTCAGTGTAGAAAAAAGAACTCGATCATAAAAACAATTAATGAAGCAGGAAGAATATTTTACTTCCCGGTGGGGATTGATAATATCAACTTTGGGAATTGCCGTCGGAACAGGAAACATCTGGAGATTTTCCCGAATTGTTGCGCAGAACGGTGGCGGATC
>CAZEXO010000251.1:0-5700 GCA_964516545.1 uncultured Melioribacteraceae bacterium | reverse complement strand
GCAGTTGCCGGTGAAATGTTGCAGGATCTTAAAGCAGGTCATTTGCTGGGAGGTACTCCCTGGAGAATGCAGGTTGGTGATTTGATCGGAGTATTTGTTTCAGCCGCTATCATGTTCATTCCTCTTTTAATTTTGCACGAAGGGGATATTAAATCCGGCGGTACCGGTTTTGGCGGTGATGCGCTTCCTGCTCCTCAAGCTAGTTTGATGGCAATTCTTTCAAATGGAATTGTCGGCGGTGAAATGGAATGGATATTAATTTTTACCGGAATGCTCATGGGTGTTGGATTTATTCTCATGAATATTAAAAGCCCGATGCTTGTTAGCGTGGGTATGTATCTTCCACTTGGAACCACGTTTGCAATTTTCCTCGGCGGTCTCGTTAAAGGATTGGTAGAAAAATTCTGTGATAAGAAGAAATTTAATGATGCTCAGAAATCACGTGTTGAAAACATCGGAGTGCTGGTTGCAGCTGGTTTAATTGCCGGTGAGGCGCTTGTTGGATTAGTTTTCGCCGGACTTAAATTTTTTGAAATAGAGTTGTTCTCAATCTTCGCGGAGCCATCATTCATTATCAGTATTGCCGTGTTCGCGTTTATAGCTTATTTACTTGTTAGAATACCTGTTACTAATGCCGGCAAACCGGACGACCCGGCTCCGCCGCAAGTTAGTATGTAATTTTTAATTAGTCCCGGTGTAAAAACATCGGGACATTTTTTTTCTAATCAAATTGTTGAGATATGCCAAAAAATTTTAATGAACGCCGAAGAATATTAAAAAACAGTAATTACCTTGATCTTACTCCTACAAGAACATACGAATTCGAAAAATCAGATAACGGTACTATCTCAATTCTAGTCCCGAAATTCACAAACAGATTTACAGTGAAATTTATTTTGCCATTAGCAAAATCAAAAGTTGTCAAAATTAAACTCGACAAATTCGGTAGCGAAACCTGGTTGCTGATTGACAACAGAAGAACTGTGAATGAAATTGGAAAAGAACTTGTTAGGATATTTGGTAATGAAATAAATCCTGTTGAAGAAAGACTGACAAGATTTTTAACTACTCTTTATGAACAAAGATTAATCTCATTTAAAGAAATAAATTAAAGGTATGATAATGCAAAAAATATTAGGTGAATTAAAACCTGAATTATTATGGAAACACTTTGAGGAAATTTGCAACAGACCACATCCCTCACGTCACGAAAAAGCTGTTGCTGATTATATTATAGATTTTGCTAAATCAAATAAACTTGATTTTTCGGTTGATGATTTCGGAAATATTGTTATTCGTAAACCGGCAACTCCCGGTAAAGAAAAGGTAAAAAGTGTTGTTCTTCAGGGACATCTTGACATGGTTCCTGAAAAAAATAACGACACTGTTCATGATTTCGAAAAAGATCCTATTAAGGTAAAAATAGAAAACGGCTGGGTAGCAGCTCAGGGAACAACTCTCGGAAGCGATAATGGAATTGGCGTTGCAGCCGCGCTGGCTGTTCTTGAATCAAACGAGATAGCTCATGGCCCGATCGAAGCTTTATTCACACTCGACGAAGAAACAGGATTAAACGGCGCCCAGGCTCTTAAACCTGGTTTTGTTAAATCAAAAATTATGCTCAACATGGATAGCGAAGAAGACGGCGCTCTTTACATAGGATGCGCGGGCGGACAAAGCACGCACATTAAATTTACTTTTACAGAAAAAAAACCTGCCGACGGAACATCCTACAAGGTTACGGTGAAAGGATTAAAAGGCGGGCATTCGGGACTTGATATTGCTCAGGGAAAAGGTAATGCGATAAAAATGATGGCGCGGGTACTTTGGGAAGCTAATAAAAAAACGGCTATAGACATTTCCCAAATAGAAGGCGGAAGCAAACATAACGCTATTCCTCGTGAATGCTTTGCTGAAGTTGTTACTCCGAACTCTTCCGAATTTGAAAATACAATTATGGAGTTTAATTCAATACTCCGGAATGAGTATGCTTCTGTTGAACCTGATCTAAATATTTCATGCGAGAAAATTTCGAACCTTAAAACCATTATGGACTCCGAATCGAAAGAGAAATTATTACACGCACTTTATGCAGCACCGCATGGAGTCATTCGAATGAGTCCTGATATTCCGGGACTTGTGCAGACGTCAACAAATCTTGCGACAATTAAATTTGAGAAAAATACAATTGCTTTAATAACAAGTCAGCGAAGCTCAGCCGAATCAGAGAAATTTGACGCTTCAAATAAGGTTTATTGTCTGTTCAAATTAGCTGGCGCTGAGGTGACTTTTAGCGACGGATATCCGGGATGGAATCCGAATATTAATTCGGAAATCCTTTCGCTTATGAAAAATGAGATTACTCAGTTGTTCGGAAAAGAACCTGAAGTGAAAGCTATTCATGCCGGATTGGAGTGCGGAATAATTATGGAAAAATTCCCCGGGATGGATACAATTTCTTTTGGTCCGACGATAACCGGCGCTCATTCGCCCGATGAAAAAGTTAATATCGAAACTGTAGGGAAATTCTGGAAACTTCTCTTGAGCACGCTGGAGAAAATTTCATAAATTATTCAACTGAATCTTTAATTGAATTGAAAAAATTATGACATCCAAGAGATATGAAATTCTGAAACCTCAGCCGACGGCATTCTTCCGTTGGCTGATACTTGTTTTAATAAGTTTGGCAATGTTCGGAAATTATTACATCTACGACTCTATCAGTCCGCTTGCCGATTTGTTGGCTAAACAACTAAAGTTTTCCGATTCTGATATCGGGTTACTTCAGGGAATTTATAGTTTTCCAAACATAATAATGGTGCTCATTGGAGGAATAATCATTGACAGAATCGGTACTCGTCTGTCAGTGCTGATTTTTACCTTCCTGATTTTGATTGGCGCAATTGTCACGGCAATTTCTGCTGAGTTGTGGGTGATGGCTTCGGGAAGACTTATTTTTGGTCTTGGCGCCGAATCAATGATAGTAGCAATCACTACCATTATCGCCAGATGGTTCAAAGGCAAGGAGCTTTCATTCGCCTTTGGATTGAATCTAACTGTGGCGAGATTCGGTTCTTTCCTCGCACTTAATTCACCCACATGGGGAAAATCTTTTTACGAGTATTGGCAATCGCCTTTGATAATTACTGTCGCCGCGGGAATTTTCGCCCTGGTATGTATTCTGGTCTATTATACTTTTGATGTTATCGGTTCGCGGAAATTTATTCTTCCATTAGAGGCTGAACAAGATAAAGTTGTTCTTCGCGAAGTTTTTTCGTTTCATAAATCATTCTGGTTTATAACCGCGCTTTGCGTAACTTTTTATTCAGCGATGTTTCCGTTTCAGACCTTTGCCATTAAGTTTTTCCAGGATGCTCACGGAACAACACGCGAAGTCGGGGGCAATCTTTCAAGTATTCTTACTCTTGCAGCGATGGTTTTTACTCCATTGTTCGGATTACTTGCCGACAAAATCGGAAAACGTTCCTTACTAATGATGTTAGGTTCTCTGCTTATTATTCCTGTTTACTTGATGATGGCTTACAAATTTGGCAGACCTGATATAATGGGCGAAAGTGATTTTATTAATATTTCTTTCGAATTTTTTAACATTAATGCTGCAATCCCAATTTATCTCATACTACCTATGACTATGATGGGAATTGCTTTTTCTCTTGTCCCTGCGGTGCTGTGGCCATCAGTTGCATTAATTGTCGATAACTCAAAACTGGGAACCGCCTATGGATTAATGACGATGATTCAGAATGTCGGTCTCTTCGGTTTTAATATGCTCATTGGTTATGCAAATGATTTTTCAGGTGCAAGCTCAGATAATCCGGGTGGATATATAGCTGGCATGTGGATATTCTCCATTTTAGGTTTTCTCGGACTTCTATTCGCGTTCCTTCTTAGAAAAAGCGAAACAGGTCCCGGTGGTCATGGATTGGAGAATGGAATGAAGAAAATATAGTCTGATATGAACAATAAATATTTTTTCCCTTTTAGAAATTGCAGGTTTGAAACCAGCAAAGATATTGTAACACTATTTGTTGAAACCGGAAAACCCTCTTGGCTGGAAAAGTTTTTTTGGGGGAAAAATTATCACAAGGATGCTAAAGTCGATTTAGATGAAACCGGTTCTTTTATTTGGAAATTGTGTGATGGAAATAATTCAACTAAAGATATAATTTCGCGTACAAACGCAACATTCGGAGAAAAAGTTGAACCTGTTGAAGAACGGGTAGTTTTATTTTTGGAACAAATGGAAAGGAATAAGTTTATCAGGTTTTACGAAAAGCGAACAATTGAAGAAAAAAAATAGTAATTTAGACGTGATTCTACATCGGATAAAACAAAATGAAACAATATAAAATATACGTTGTGTTTATAATTTCACTCGGCACAGGTTCTCTTTCAGCTCAGAGTTTCGGATTTGGCTGTCTTGGTTTAAGCGGAGTGTTTGGAGGATATTCAGTTCAGCAGTTTGATGCTGACGGATTACAAAATGGCATCGAAAACTTTTACCGCGAAAGTTCTGTCGATCATGAAAACATTGATTTCGGCAAACTTGAAGGATATCGTTTCGGTGCGAATATCTTCAGAGCGAAATTCAGCAATTTCTTTCTCACCACAAAAGGTTATTACCAATTTCTGAAGAAACAGGATTGGTCTTATACATCAGGTGAAGGGAGCGTGAAGAGTGATGAATTTCAACTAAGCATGAATCATTGGGGACTTGCGCTTGATCTTGGTTTACCTCTTTTCACATTTCTCGACTGGAAAATTTTAGAAGGCGGGATAAATTTCTATGAGATTGAGTTTGATTATCAATCGCTAATAAACCCCGAAATAGAAAAAAACAAATATTCCAATGATGAAGTATTTATTGGGTATTATGCCGGAACCGGATTAATAATTCATATTATTCCAAACTATCTCAGCCTTGAGGGGACGGCAATTTACAATTTCCTGGATTTCAACAATTTCAGCGAGTCGGAAAATGATCAGCTTGGATTCAATAATTCAGAGGAAACCATAATAAAGGGAAAATTCGGAGCCGCGGTTCAGCTAAATATCGGTGTTCCACTTTAGATGAGGATAATATGGCATCAAACAAACTTGATAAAGCTTCTATAATAGCTATTCGTGATTGCATGGGCGCTAAACCCAAAGAATCTGTTTTAGTTATCACCGACGAAAACAAGAGAGAAATCGGTTATTCACTGTATAAAAATGCCAGAAAATTGGGACATGAATCATTATACCTCGAAATGAAGGCAGGTGAGATGCATGGCGAAGAACCGCCTCAATATATCGCAGAACTGATGAAAAAATTTAACGTTGTATTAATTCCCACAACAAAATCAATGACTCATACTGATGCAAGAAGAAATGCTTCAGCATCCGGTGTAAGAGTCGCAACATTCCCGGGAATTACAAATGAAGTAATGATTCGAGGATTAAGCGCTGATTATCACAAAATTGCGGCGCTTACTCTAAAGCTGAAAAAACTTTTCGAGAAAACATCAATTGTAAAGGTAACCGCACCCAATGGTACGGACATTTACATGGATATAACAGGAAGAAAAGCTTTGCCGAGTAAAGGACTTTTTCACAAGAAAGGTGAAAGCGGAAATCTTCCAACCGGAGAAACATACGCAGCACCGATCGAGGGTAAATCCAATGGAGTGTTTGTTGTTG
>CAZEXO010000250.1:4925-5701 GCA_964516545.1 uncultured Melioribacteraceae bacterium | reverse complement strand
TTCATGAAAAAAAAGAAAATAAAGAGTCGCCCCGCCTTGTTCTTGAAATGAGGGAAAATTTTCTTACCTATTCTTACTCCGATGAAAAATATAATCTTACTTCAGGCCAGTTTCAGTTGACGGAAAATTTTAATGAACGTGTTGATCAGATTATAAACTCTATCAATAAACTCGGACTCGATTTTAATCTCCGTAAAGAATCGGGTAAAAAGATTCCTGTTGAGATTATGTTAATCGCATCCAAAGATGACTACGGAATTCTGAAAAATATTATTGAACAGGAATATTTTGTTGTATTCAATGATTCAACTCAAATAATAAAAGATACTCACTCAATCATTCCGCTAAGCGCGACAGAAAATTTAGTAAGTGATTTTAATAATGCGATAAATCTGCTGGATGATAAAACACATCTCACAGAACGCGAAAAGATTGAAAAGAATTTTATGACTCGTATTACACTTGCCTGCGGTGTACTAATGTTTGTTTTGTTGGCGTTAATTTCCGTGGGCGAAATATTCCTCGCTGATAACATACAAAAGAGCAATGAGCTGCTGGTTGATTACGAAGCTAAACAGAATATTATCCAGACTAAAATCTCAGAGAACAATAAACTGAAAAATGATTTGGTTGCCTTGAAAGATCTCAAATCAGGCGAAACACTTTACCCTGAAATTCTCAGGATTATTTCTGAAATAACCGGAGAGAATTGTTATCTCTCAAATTTGAGGATGACAAAAAAAACAGATTCAAAGATTTTTCTTGAAATTGAGGGA
>CAZEXO010000250.1:0-4915 GCA_964516545.1 uncultured Melioribacteraceae bacterium | reverse complement strand
ACAAAAATATATTACTAACATTCTTACGAATCTTGAATTGAATAAAAAGTTTTCGGATGTGTCGCTTATTAACTCAGTTATAATGAATTCTGACAGAATTAAATACAACCCGGGATTATCCGGAAGTGAATTAATGACTTTTAAGATTTCAGCGGATTACAATGTTGATTAAAAATAAAAAGTGGAAAAATCTTTCGATGCTGATTCTTACACTGACAGTGATCGTGTTTGTGTTTGAAATTATTCCCCGCGGAGTCGGTGTTTTTGAGTTGCTTTTCGAATTATATACGAACAATAACAAAGTTGAACGATCGTCTGAAATCGATATCGAACTGAAACAACTCAATCTTGAAAATACTACCGTTAAGAAAGAAATTGAATCTCTGGTTACACATTATGATGACAGCAGACAGATTTCTTCTGTTCTTGCAGCTCTCGAAGAAATATCCGCCTTATCAGGATGCGAAATAAATACTATTAAACCGGCTGAGCCCGAAGTGAAAAAAAATCTGCGCGTTCAGAGTCTTGAGTTATTGATAAACGGTAGTTATGAGAACCTTTATAATTTTTTGAGGTTCACGGAAAAATCATCAAAAGTGATGGTTATAAACAGCGTTGATATCACGCCTGTAAAAACAGGTAAATCGGGTTTACAAATGTTTTTAAATATTGAGGTTTACTTAAATCTGTGAATAAGAATAGAAAAAAAATATTTACTGTTTTACTCATTGCAGCAAACATTTTGCTGTGGGGAATGATATCCTACAAAGTTATTGATTATTTTCTTTCCGTGGGTCAGGATGAAACAGTTGTGAAAATCGACAAGGAAGAAAAAATCCTGCATAACACCTCAGATCATAAGAGAAAGGATTCCTTAACAGCAATCTATGAGAAACTTGATCGCGATCCGTTCAGTGTTTTTCGAAAGCCGATTGTAATAGCGGAGAAAACAGGAGTTCAGAAAAATGTTAAACAGAATATACCAGTTGAGCCATTTCATTATAATCTGAACGGAATTATCAATAACACGGGAAACAAACTTGCAGTAATTCAGGACACGAAAACAGGCGAGACTCTTTTTCTTAGAGAAGGCGATAAAAAAGAAAACCTGCAGATAAAAAAAATCCGTGAATCAGAAGTTGAAATTGTTTTCTATAAAGAGAGTATGAAATTAATCGTTGAGAAGTAACCTGATTCCCCATCAGTAAGAATAGAAAGCTAAATTATAATATTAACTTCAGACCGGCTAAAAATTTCCATACGGGTTAACCGTATAAAAACTTGAAATCTTATACGAACAAATCGTATATTACCTGCCAAAAGTGAGAATAATTTGGAAGAAACTCTTTATCGATATAATCCCTGGTGGGAAGAAGATCTCGAATTGAGCGATACAATTGAGAGAGGAAAAGCTCTTACTCAGCTCCGGGATTCATTAAAAAAAAAGGAAAATTTCTTTCATAAAGAGAGTATGAAATTAATCGTTGAGAAATAATTCCATACCTCAGATTGTGGTGTACGAATATAAATAAAACTCCTGGCTTCAACTGGCATATCCTGGAATGATTATCCTGCCCTTTAGTTATGACTGTTACTTTTCCCTGAACCCTCAACTCCTTTTAATTGTTTATCAAGTTGCGTATTTTTGAAACCTCTGTCACTGAGTTATTTACGCGTCAACAAATCAATCTAATAATACAGGTTAGCGATGAAAAATCAGAAAATTATTTGGACAAAGATTGACGAAGCCCCCGCGCTTGCTGCCTATTGCTTACTTCCTGTTGTCAAAGCTTTCACTAAAGGAACAGGAATTGAAATTGAAACATGGGATATTTCACTCGCGGGAAGAATTATCGCCAATTTTACCGAGAGACTTTCCGAAGCGCAACGAATTCCCGACTATCTTTCACAATTGGGCGAACTCGCGAAAACTCCTGATGCCAATATTATTAAATTACCGAATATCAGCGCGACTGTTCCTCAGCTTCAGGCGGCGATTAAAGAACTTCAGGAAAAAGGTTATAACATTCCCGATTATCCTGAAGATCCGAAAACTACCGAGGAAATTGAGCTGTCTAAAAGATTTGCTAAAGTTCTTGGCTCGGCTGTTAACCCGGTATTGCGTGAAGGTAATTCAGATAGACGGGCAGCGGCTTCTGTGAAAAAATTCGCTCAGAAACATCCTCACAAAATGATGAAACCCTGGCCTGTTTCCGGTTCAAAAGCCCGCGTTACACACATGACCGAAAAAGATTTTTATGGAAGTGAAAAATCTGTGACAATGTTTGATGCCGCGAACGTTCGTATTGAATTTGTTGATGCAAACGGAAGTGTGAAAATTCTTAAAGATAAACTCGCCCTTAAGAAAGGGGAAGTAATTGATTCATCAGTAATGAATGTTGCTGCTCTCAGAAAATTTTATTCTGAACAAATTGAAGAAGCAAAAAAAGATGATGTTCTTCTTTCGCTGCATCTTAAAGCAACCATGATGAAAGTATCCGACCCGGTTATGTTCGGGCATGCTGTCTCGGTTTATTATAAACAAGCTCTTGAAAAACATGCTGATGTGTTAAAGGAAATCGGCGCTAATGTTAATAACGGTCTTCAGGATGTACTGGATAAATTGAACAAACTGCCTGCCGAAAAAAAGTCTGAGATTGAAAAAGACATCAACAAAGTTTATGAAACACAACCTGCGCTGGCAATGGTTGATTCGCGGATCGGGAAAACAAATCTTCATATTCCCAGCGATGTAATTATTGATGCCTCGATGCCGAACATTGTTCGCGACGGCGGTAAAATGTGGAACAGAAATGACGAACTTCAGGATTGCATCGCAATGATTCCCGACCGCTGTTACGCTACAATTTATAAAGTGATAATGGAAGATGCCAAACAGAACGGGCAGTTCGATCCTGCAACAATGGGCGCGGTCTCTAACGTGGGACTGATGGCTCAGAAAGCTGAAGAATACGGTTCGCATGATAAAACATTTATTGCAGAAGCTAAGGGACTTGTTCGGATTGTTGATGAGAACGGGATATCAATTCTTGAACAACCGGTTGAGTACGGCGACATATTCAGAGCATGTCAGACAAAAGATGCCGCGATAAAAGACTGGGTTGGACTCGCCGTTAGAAGAGCAAGAGTTTCTAAAACACCGGCGATTTTCTGGTTGGATGATAACCGCGGACATGATGCCGGGATAATCAAAAAAGTAAAACAATATCTGTCCCAGCTTGATGTTACAGGTTTGGAAATAAAAATTATGAAACCCGATGACGCTATGAGATTTACTCTCGAAAGAGTGCGCAAAGGTCTCGACACAATTTCCGTAACAGGCAACATACTTCGTGATTATCTTACCGATCTTTTCCCGATACTCGAACTTGGTACAAGCGCGAGAATGTTGTCGATTGTTCCTCTCTTGAATGGCGGTGGATTATTTGAGACTGGCGCTGGCGGCTCGGCTCCGAAACACGTTCAGCAATTAATAAAAGAAAACCATTTAAGATGGGATTCACTCGGAGAATATTGCGCCTTAGTTCCGTCCTTTGAGATGATTGCTGAAAAATCAGGTAACATAAAAGCTGCGATCATCGCTGAAACGCTTGATGAGGCGATCGGTAAATATCTTGAGAACGGAAGATACCCATCGCGCAAGGCGGGTGAAATTGATAACAGGGGAAGTTCGTTTTATTTGGCGATGTACTGGGCTGAGGTTTTGGCTGCGCAGGACAAAGATTCTGAATTAAAAAAACGATTTGAGCAAATAGCTAAAGCTCTGATTAATAATGAAAGCAAAATTTGTGAAGAACTTCTTTCAGTTCAGGGTAACCCGGTGGATATTGGAGGATATTATCTCTCTGATCCGAAATTGACAGAAAAAGTTATGCGCCCTAGTTTAACATTGAACTCAATAATTGACGGAATTTAAGAAGCGGTATGACGCACGGATAACGCTGATTCAACAGACTCGCGCAGATAAAACTGTGGTAATCTGTTTTTCTGTGACATCTGTCTTCTATTCAAAAAATCCCCGCTTATAATCCCGTTGAATTTATTAAGCCCCATTGAAGTTGTAGGTCAATTCTCTGAATTGACCTCGCCGAGAAATATTGAAACAACTTTCCGACTTAAAATAAAAATACTAACCACCCAGCGTTATAAACTACCACTGACCATCAATTACAAAAACTCAACAACCACCCCCGACCACGATAGCAAAAACAAAAAATGCTTCAAAGAAGCAATACATAAACTCACTCACAACAATCCCCCATACCAGAAAAATTAACCCCTCCACGAATCTGAACTTCCATTCTTTTGTATGTTTTTTCTTTTCCGTTCTTTTTTATTCCCCAAGCCGCAGCGCGGCGAAACATTAGTAGCAAACCGGTTAAACAAAACAAAAAGAGCTTCGGAGAAGCGACACATAAAACTCATTCACGCCAATCCCCAACAGCTGAAAAAATAACCCCCTCCACGAACCTGAACTTCCGTTCTTTTGTATGTTTTTTCTTTTCCGTTCATTTATTCCCAAGCTGCAAAGCAGCGAAACAAACCCAGTCTCCCTTTGAGAAAGTTTACCTGCCGTCTTGCTCCGAAGGAGTGCCTATGGCATTGGGTAGGTTTACCTGCCGTAGGCAGGGGAGTACCCGACGCAGTCGGGGGGCTTGCCTGCCGTAGGCATGGAGGGATTGAAAGAGAACTAATATTGATAAATAGAATTACCATAATTTGTTTTTCAATACCTGTTCTTTTTATGTGATAGCTGCAAAGCAGCTAAACATTAGTAACAAACCGGTTAAACAAACAAAACAAGCTTCGGAGAAGCAACACATAAAACTCATTCACGAAAATCCCCAACAGCTGAAAAAATAACCCCCTCCACGAACCTGATCTTCCATTCTAT
>CAZEXO010000249.1:0-5719 GCA_964516545.1 uncultured Melioribacteraceae bacterium | reverse complement strand
GTTGCGATGATCTTACACCATTCACGGTTACCGATGATGTTTATGCTCACTTCGCAGAAATAAAAACCAAAGGCGCTGAAGTTGAAAAGAACTGGACTAAATTATTCAAAGAGTATAAATCGAAATATCCTGCTGAAGCAAAATTATTCAGTGATGTAATGTCTGGTAATTTTGGTGAAGCATGGATCGAAAAACTTCCGATGACTACAGAATGGGGTAAAAAGATTGCCACCCGGCAGGCATCAGGAAATGTCATTAATGCTATCGCTGAAACACTTCCTACATTATTCGGCGGTTCTGCGGATCTGGCTCCATCAAACAATACAATGATGAAAGGAATCAGTGTATTTTCAGCCGCGAATAAAGGCGGACGTAATCTGCATTTCGGTATCCGTGAACATGGAATGGGAAGTATTATGAACGGTATGGCTTTATATGGAGGCGTTATTCCTTACGGCGGTACATTCCTGATCTTTTCAAACTACATGAGACCTTCGATAAGAATGGCTTCAATAATGGATATCACTCCGATATATATTTTTACGCATGACAGTATCGGGCTGGGCGAAGACGGGCCGACTCATCAGCCGGTTGAACAATTAGCTGATCTTCGCGCAATCCCCGGCGTGGTTGTTCTTCGTCCTGCTGATGCAAACGAAACCTCATACGCGTGGAAAGCTGCCTTGCTATCAAAGAAACATCCTACGGCTATTGCGCTTACGAGGCAAGGACTTCCAACTATTAACAGGGAAATTTTCGCACCGGCGGAAAATGTATTGAAAGGCGGTTATGTTTTAAATCCTGATGTAAAAAATCCGGATGTTATTCTTATTGCTTCAGGTTCTGAAGTTGCCGTTGCTCTTGGAGCGATGGAAGAACTTAAAAAGAATAATATTTCTGCGCGTGTTGTTAACATGGCAAGCTTCGAATTGTACGATGCTCAAAATGAAGAGTATAAAGAATCCGTATTACCTAAGTCTGTTAGGGCGAGAGTATCAATAGAAGCTGGAATTAGTCAGGGCTGGGATAAATATGTCGGACTGGATGGAAAAACAATCAGTCTCAATCATTTTGGTGCATCAGCTCCTATGGAAATCCTGTTTGAAAAATACGGTTTCACCGTTGAGAATGTTGTTAAAACAGCTTTGGAAGTTGTAAAGAAATAGACTATTTATTCCGGGGAATACATGAATACGCGAATAATAGCAGGTTTGTTTTTTCTCATGTTATGTTTAGTGGTGTCGGCTCAGGAAAACGCCGACACTATTTTAAAATCCATTGAGAATAATGACAACAACTTACAGCATCGTCTTGATGTGCTTGAAAAAAAAGTTGATGATGTTCTTTGGTTCCATCGTGTTGGCGATGTTGCATTTATTGATAAAGTATATCTGTACGGACCACCCAAATGGAAGGAAGAAAATCCTACAGCTATGGGCGCGGGGAACCCCGTTAAATTCTGGAGTTATATTTTTATCCCAAAATGGATTAACCTGAGCAAGGAATATCCGCTTATTATTTTCCCTCATGGAGGTGTTCATGCTGATTTCACAACTTACCATACGCATATTATCCGTGAGTTGGTAGATCAGGGTTATATTGTTGTAGCTCCTGAATACCGGGGTAGCACGGGGTATGGTAAAGGTCATTATGAAAAAATTGATTATGGCGGATTGGAAGTTGAAGATGTTTTTGCGAGTCGAAATTATATGATTGAAAATTATGACTTCGTCGATGAAGACCGTGTTGGATTAATCGGCTGGAGCCACGGGGGACTAATTTCTCTTATGAATATTTTTGATCATCCTGATTCTTATCAGGCTGCATTTGCAGGTGTTCCTGTGAGTGACCTCATTTCAAGAATGGGATACTATGATCAGGATTATCGCGACCTTTACGAAGCCCATTATCACATTGGTCAATCAGCTAATGAAAATGTACAGGAATATCGAAAAAGATCTCCGGCATGGAATGTTCACAAGTATAAAAATACTCCATTGCTGATCCATACCAACACGAATGATGACGACGTAAATGTACTTGAAGTTGAACATTTGATAAAGTCTCTTAAAGCCGAAGGGAAAAAATTCGAATACGAAATTTTCAAGGATGCACCCGGAGGACATTCGTTCGACAGAATGGACACAAAACTTGCTAAAGAAATCCGGCTAAAAATTTATAAATTCCTCGCTAAGAATCTTAATCCTCCTAAGACTTTCAATTCAGTTAACGATATTCAGAAGGCTGCATATAAATAATTGTTGGACAGACAATCCTGTCTGTCCATAACTATTTCAAACACTTAACCAACTCGTACCCACCAGCACAGTAAATGTAATAGCAACTAAATGAAGCACATATTGATAAACGACTCCATCTGTACTAAATATTGTTGATGATGGTAAAACCCGGCATAAAGCGTATAATCATATTATTATGCGGGTATATCTACGCAATTATATATAAAAATACTTATTTGTATTTGCATATTAGTCTGGAAAACCTTACATTAACTACAAAAAATAGGTGTAATGATGGGAAATATAGACATTGACTGGGTTCAGATGTCGGATTCGTCAATTGTTAAACAAATAGGCGGATATATAAAACATGTACGATTAGGTCAAAACAAAACGCAAGCAGGATTAGCTGAAATGGCTGGATTAAACCGATGGACGGTAAGCCAAATTGAGAATGGGGAGTCCATAACATTAATGAGTTTGATTCAGATACTACGAGCGTTGAATTGTCTATACGTGTTAAATGCATTCGAAGTTGTAGATGAAATAAGTCCGCTGGAATATGCAAGACTCAAGAAAAAAAAGAAAGAACGCGCCAGAAGTAAAACAAAAAGTTCAACAGACAAAGAAGATTTAGAATGGTAGATGTTGCAGAAGTAAAAATATGGGGAAGATTGGCGGGAGCTGTTCGCTGGGATGATTCGCGACAATTAGGTTACTTTCAATACGATCCAAAATTTATTGAAAAGGGTTGGGATTTATCGCCTGTTAAAATGCCGCTGAATCAAGGTTCGCGTATTTATAGTTTCCCGGAATTACGAAAAGGGATTAATGAAACCGAAGATGCCTTCAATGGTTTGCCGGGATTGTTAGCGGATTCTTTACCGGATAAGTACGGGAATAGACTCATTAATACCTGGTTATCACGTCAGGGAAGACCTGAAAACAGTATGAATCCTGTGGAGAAATTGTGTTTCATAGGTGCGAGAGGAATGGGTGCGTTAGAATTTGAACCGGCGCAAATGAAAACAGCTAAAAGAAGTTTTTCGTTGGAGTTGGATAGTTTGGTTGAAGTAGCTAACAAAATGCTGAATGAACGGGAAGCCTTTTTTACGAACCTGAATGAGGATGAAGAAAAGGCAATGAATGATATACTAAAAATAGGTACGTCAGCAGGAGGAGCCCGCCCAAAGGCTGTGATTGCATATAATCCTAAAACAGGAGAAGTACGATCGGGGCAGGGGAATGTGCCGAATGGGTTCGAACATTGTTTGCTTAAATTAGATGGTGTAAGCGGAGAGCAGTTTGGTGATAGTACCGGGTGGGGACGTGTAGAATATGCTTATTACCTGATGGCGAAAGACTGTGGAATTGAAATGAATGAATGTCAATTACTGGAAGAAAATGGAAGAGCACATTTCTTAACCAAACGTTTTGACAGAGAGGGGAATGTTAAGCATCATGTTCAATCTCTGTGTGGTTTGCAACATTATGATTTTAATGATATGTATGGCTACAGTTATGAACAAGTATTTCAGACAATGCGTTTTTTGCGGTTGACCTATCCTGAAGCTGAGCAAATGTTCAGAAGAATGGTATTTAATGTGCTGGCAACTAACTATGATGACCACACGAAAAATTTTTCATTCATCTTGAAAAAAGATGAACAATGGCGATTGGCTCCTGCTTATGACTTATGTTTTTCATTCAATCCGACAAATCATTGGGTGAGTAATCAAACCTTAAGTGTCAACGGAAAAAGAACTGGAATAACTAAAGATGATTTGATGACTTTAGCCAGAGACAATAATATCAAAAAAGGTTCGAGAATTATTGATGACATTAATTCCGTTATAATTTTATGGAAAAAATATGCCGAACAAGCCGGAGTAAGAAATGATTTGAAAGAAAAAATAAACAGCAACTTGAATACCTTCTGAAAAAGAAAAACATTAGAAGTCAATTTCAAAGTCAAATCTGTTCCAGCCGTTTCATCCATCTTTACCAGGTTATAAACAATATGTAATTCGTTCCTGATTTTACAATGCTTTCCTGAATCAAAAAAAATCAATCAAATCCGTTTATAGCAAAGACAGCAAAAATATTTCGGAAAATATTTTTTCTTAAAAAATTTGGTTAATAATATTAACTTGTTTATATTGGTGCCAGGAATTCTAAATAAACAAAAAAGGAAGAAAAATGGACGAGAAAATCACACCTGAAGAAAGTCTGTTGTTGATTACAAAAACAATAGAAGAAACCAAGCAAAGATTTAAGGAAAATGGTCACTTAATTATTTTGTGGGGAGTAATTACCTTTGTTGTATTTGCAAGCCAGTATATTTTTTCAGTAATTGGATGGTACAAGAAGTTTGACATAATATGGACCACGGCTTTATTTCCACTTGGAGCGATCTACACATTTATATACATTAGGAAAAATATTAATAAAAAAAATCTGCCCAAAACTCTTCTTACAAGAGTAATTGGAACAATGGGGTGGGCAATGGGGGCAAATCTTATGGCATTGGGTTTATTCTTCGGAAAGCAACTTGGCGATGCAATGGCGCCGGTATTTATGATTCTGCTTGCTTTGTCAATGATTGTTACGGGCGCCTCCATTAAGTTCAAGCCGCTATTTATAGGGGGTGTTTTATTAAATTTAATCGGACTTGGTTCTTTCTTAATCAGCAGGGACTATCATGGTTTCAGCTTGATGTTAGGAGCGTTAGTAGGATTGATAATACCTGGCATATTACTCAATAAAGCACACAGGAAAGAAAATGTATAAAGATTTAGACCCACTATTACACTCGCAGCTTCGTTTGTCAATTGTTTCCATTTTAATGACAGTTGAAGAAGCAGAATTCACTTTTATTAAAGAATCTACCGGCGCCGCAGCGGGCAACATCAGTATACAAATAAAAAAATTGCAGGAAGCCGGATACATAAAAGTTGAAAAAACTTTCAAAAATAATTACCCGAATACCACGGTATCAATAACAAGTAAGGGTGTAAAAGCATTTGAGGATTATGTGAATAATCTGAAAAAATATATTAATCCGAAGAAATAAAAATTTTTTGTCCGTTTAGTTAATATTATTAACAAGTTAATAGGAGAAAACATGAAAACAAAAATATTTTTTTTAGTGATTTTCCTGCTTACGGGAACAAGTTACGCTAATAACAATTCTCAAGTTTTTGCTGAAGATTCAGTACTGGATTTCTACCGTCAGTATAGTGAGTATACTGATCCGGGAGAGTACGCTTACTTATACGAAACACTTCCTGATGCATTAACTGAGCTTTGCAGCCTAATCAAATCACAAGTTATTCATCCTTTTACTGAATTACCAAAATACCGCGAACAAATTCCAGCAGAGAGATGGAATGAGTACAATGGGTACTCAACAGTAAAATCTATTCTGGAAGGTCTTTTGTCACTTGACTCTTCCGGTATAGTGAATAACCGGAAACCTG
>CAZEXO010000248.1:0-5777 GCA_964516545.1 uncultured Melioribacteraceae bacterium | reverse complement strand
CCGCAGAAACACCTGATCTTTATAAAATCGTTATCTCTCTTTTTGATAATGATGGTAATCTACTGGAATGTGTTTCATCGGATTTAGGTTTCAGAAAAGTGGAAATAATTAATTCACAATTACATGTGAACGGAATACCAGTTTATATAAAAGGTGTTAACAGACACGAGCATGATCCTGTCAACGGGCATCATATTTCCAGAGAATCGATGCTGAATGACATCAAATTAATGAAAGAGTTTAATATTAATGCTGTAAGAACGAGTCATTATCCAAATCATCCATACTGGTATAAGTTGTGTAATAAGTATGGAATTTACCTGGTAGATGAAGCTAACATCGAATCACATGGAATGGGTTATGATCCTGATGTATCTCTGGCAAATAATCCTATGTGGAGTGAATCATTTTTCGAAAGAGTTCAGCGGATGGTTGAAAGAGATAAAAATAATCCTTCGATAATTATCTGGTCTCTTGGTAATGAGATGGGTGATGGTATAAATAATATCACAAATTATGAATGGATCAAAGAACGTGACACAACCCGGCTTGTGCAATGTGAACAGTCCGGACTTAAAGTCCATACTGATATTTATTGCCCGATGTACGCGCAGATTCCATCGATCATTAAATATGCGGAATCAAATCCTGAGCGTCCTTTAATACTATGTGAATATTCTCACGCTATGGGCAATAGTCTTGGTGGAATTAAAGATTATTGGGATACATTTAAAAAATATCCTGTTCTTCAGGGCGGATTTATCTGGGACTGGGTTGACCAGGGATTGATAAAAAAAGATAAAAATGGAAGAGAGTTTTTTGCCTACGGAGGTGATTTCGGTCCGAAGGATATACCCAGCGACGGGAATTTTTGCTGTAACGGTTTGATTCAGCCAGACAGGAAACCGAATCCTCATGCCTGGGAAGCTAAAAAAGTTTATGAGTACATTACAATTGATACAATCAACACGCAGCCGGGAAAAATTACTATTTATAATAACCATGATTTCATTTCACTGGATAATTATTACCTTGAATGGGAAATCAAGGAAGAATATGAAATCTTACGAAGAGGCAGAATTGAACTTAATGGAATAAAACCTCATGACTCAAAACAATTCGATCTTAACTTGAGCAGGATTAATCCGAAACCAGGTGTTGAGTATCTGCTTAATTTCAGAGTTAGACTAAAAAATGATACGGGACTATTGTCAGCTAATCATATCGCGGCTGACGAACAATTTGTTTTACCGATTTACGAACCCGTGATTCCTATAAAAACAGAAGAATTAGAAAACCTGAAATACAGCGAAACACCAAACTCAATTACCATAAAGGGGAAGGATTTTGTTTACACGTTTAATAAACTGCTCGGATATTTTAATTCGGTAGTAATGTCAGGAAAAGAATTTGTTTTAACCGGATTGATTCCAAACTTTTGGCGCGCTCCGACTGATAATGATTTCGGTTGGGGAATGCCTGCTAAACTTGGTGCATGGCGCGTTGCCGGTGAGAGAAGAATTATAAAATCTCTTGCCGTGACTGAGATTGATAAATCAACCATGAGAATATCTGCGACGCTCGTAATACCTGAAAATGTATGTACGATTGAAACCGATTATATAATTCTCGGTAACGGAGAAATAATTGTAAATAATAAAATTACTCCCGACTGGAATTCACCCGATGAGTTTCCCAGAATAGGTATGAAAATGAATATGCCGAAAGAATTTGGAATTCTCAGATGGTACGGAAGAGGACCTCATGAAAATTATCAGGACAGAAACCGAAGCGCGTATTTAGGATATTACAGCGGAACTGTTGACGAGCAATATCATAATTATATCAGACCTCAGGAGAACGGTTATAAAACCGATGTGCGATGGTTCAGTCTATCAAACGATGAAGGACAGGGAATATTATTCACAGGCGATTCTGTTCTGTGTTTTAGCGCGCAAAATTATTTAATTGAAGATTTTGATGAAGGCAATACGAAAATTAATCGGCATACGAATGATGTATCTCCAAGAAGTCTTGTTGAGGTGTTAATTGATTATAAACAAATGGGTTTAGGCGGTGATACCAGTTGGGGAGAAGCAGCAAGAGCTCACGTTCAATATCGTCTGTTGAAAAATGTTTATCAGTATTCTTTCAGAATGAGACCATTTTCCGGAGGGACTGACAAGATTTTCGAGTTCTCTAAAATAGAGTATAGTTATTAAGGAATTTTTATAAATGATATCTGTTCCCCGTGAATTAATCGATGCTTATGATGAACATAAATTTAAACGCGATGCCGAAAATATCATCCACTTATTATTCAACTATCTGAATGAAGTTAAAAATGGTTCAGTAAGTCATGTACTTCCTCCCGTAAAACCTGAAGAGATGATGTCAAAATGGAATTCTGATTTTTCAGTTCCGGTTCAGGAAAAAGATGAAATGATTATTAATATCCTGAAACTTTCACAGCATATTCATCACCCGAAATATGTGGGACATCAGGTAACCCCGCCATTACCGATAACAGCCGTTGATTCCATGTTAACATCACTTCTGAATAATTCATCTGCGGTTTATGAAATGAGTCCGGTTGATACAATTTTGCAAAAACGAATTATCGAATGGATGTGTAAAAAAATCGGTTACCAATCCGGCGATGGTGTCTTAACGAACGGCGGAACGATTGGCAATCTGACGGCATTACTTGCAGCAAGAGAGATACTTGGAAAAAATATTTGGCAGGAAGGAATTTGCGGACAAAAATTATGTATTCTTTCCTCAGAACTTTCGCACTACAGCATCGAACGCGCCGCAGGAGTGATGGGTTTAGGTACTAATGCCGTAATAAAATTGCCGGTGAATGAAGAATCAAGGATTGATACATCGTCCCTTCCTGAAATTTACGATTCTGTTGTTAAGCAGGGATATAAAGTTCTTGCATTAGTGGCAAATGCAGCAAGCACGCCTACTGGTTGTTACGATGATTTCAATTCGATTGCGGATTTTTGTGAGGATAAAAATATTTGGTTCCATGTCGATGGCGCTCACGGAGCCTCGGCATTGGTATCGGAAAAATATAAATTTCTACTTAACGGAATAAATCGTGCCGATTCAATAGTCTGGGATCTTCATAAAATGATGCTGATGCCGGCGCTTGTTACCGGCGTTTTATTTAAGGATGCAAAAAATTCATACCGCGCATTTCTGCAGGAAGCTTCTTACCTGTTCAAAGAAAATCCCGAAGCTGAGTGGTTTAATTACGCGCATCGTACTTTAGAATGCACTAAAAATATGATGGGCACTAAACCCTATATGTGTCTGAAATATTTCGGTGAACATTTTTTTGAGAAATATATCAATTATGTTTATGACTTGACCCGTGCATTTGCAGAGGAAATTTTGCACTCGAATGATTTTCATCTCGGCGTAATGCCCGACAGTAACATCATTTGTTTTCGGTATGATGACGGCATCAGAAATTCAGATGATCTGCAGATTATGATCAGAGAAGAAATTTTGCGAACAGGAAAATTTTACCTCGTGCAAACAAAGCTTTTCAATAGAATATTTCTGAGATGTACTATCATTAATCCGTTAACAAAAGAAGAAGATTTAGAAGACTTACTAACCATGATTCGCGAAATAGTAAACAATAAATTTTTCAATAACTAAATTGGTATCATGAATTATGAATTTTTCAACTATTGATTACATTGTTTTTCTGGGCTACATCATTTCAATCGTGGCTCTTGGTTTGTATGTCTCAAGAGAAAAAAAGGGACATGAAAAAGATACAAAAGATTATTTCTTAGCGAGCAAAGCTCTTCCCTGGTGGGCTGTTGGCGCTTCAATCATCGCGGCAAATATTTCAGCCGAACAGGTAATAGGGATGTCAGGTTCAGGTTTTGCCATAGGTCTGGCAATTGCTTCTTACGAATGGATGGCTGCTATTACTCTCATTCTCGTGGCAAAGTATTTTCTTCCAATATTTCTTGAAAAAGAAATTTATACCATGCCTCAATTTCTGGAAATACGATATGACAAACGGGTTAGAACGATACTTGCGGTTTTTTGGCTGGTGATTTACATCTTTGTGAATCTCACTTCGGTTTTATATCTCGGGTCTCTGGCTATTCACGAGATAATGGGTATTGATTCATTTACTGCCATTCTTGGTCTGGCAATATTTTCAGCGCTTTATACGATTTACGGAGGATTGAAAGCTGTTGCCTGGACTGACGTTGTGCAGGTAATTATTTTAATTCTCGGCGGTCTTGTTACAACTTATTTAGCTGTCGATTGGATTGGCGGTGATGCCGGTTTTTTAGGCGGTCTCTCAAATATGTTTAATGAATTACCTGATAAGTTTGATATGATTCTTGAAAAAGGACAAATAATGATTAAACAAGGGGATGGCACTTTAAAGGATGCATACAAAGACTTACCGGGATTATCGGTTCTTGTTGGCGGACTTTGGATTGCTAATCTTTTTTATTGGGGATGCAACCAATATATCACTCAACGCGCGCTTGCTGCAAAAAGTGTAAAAGAATCTCAACGCGGATTGGCATTTGCCGGTTATCTCAAACTTTTGATGCCTCTCATCGTTGTTGTACCCGGGATTGCTGCTTATTATCTGGTTAATCTTCATCCTGAAATGATACCCGAAGGAGTAATAAACGTAATTGAAAAAAATGATAAAGCGTATCCATGGTTGTTAAACACATTCGTTCCGGCGGGACTGAAAGGATTGGCTTTCGCGGCATTAATTGCAGCGATTGTTTCCTCATTAAGCTCTATGGTAAACAGCACGGCAACAATCTGGTCGATGGATATTTATAAGCAGATTATTAAAAAGAACGCGACTGAAAAACAGCTTGTTAAGTCAGGCAGATTAATTAGCGCAGTTGCTTTGATAATTGCAATTATTGTCGCGCCGCAGTTGAAAACACTCGATCAGGCATTCCAGTACATTCAGGAATTTACCGGATTTGTCAGTCCCGGAATTCTGTTAATCTTTATGGCAGGTTTATTCTGGAAAAGATCAACCGCTGACGGAGCTTTGTGGTCGGCAGGATTATCGGTTCTATTCTCCGCTTATTTTTATTTCTTTATGCCGGCAATGCCATTCATGGACAGGATGGGAATAGTTTTTATCATGGCGGGAATTGTCATGATGGTTGTTTCGTTACTGAAGAAACAGAAAGTTGACTCAAAAGCTATTGTTATCAATAAGGGGCTATTTAAAACTGACGGCATTTTCAATATTGCTTCCGTGGGAATTATTATCATATTAATATTTCTTTACATTGTATTTTGGTAGGAGAAAAATTTGAGCGAATTCAACTTAATAGAAAATCCACATAGAAGATTCAATCCTTTAACCGGCGAATGGGTTCTCGTTTCACCTCACAGAACCCAGAGACCCTGGCAGGGAAAACTTGAAAATACTCCTTCTTTGAAAAGACCCGAGTATGATCCAAAATGTTATTTATGTCCGGGCAATGAACGCGCGGGTGGAATAAAAAATCCCGACTATAAGAACACATTCGTATTCACCAATGATTTTGCTGCAATCCTTCCGGATACGAAAACTATTTCAATGGAAGAAAACCCGCTCATCAAAGCTGAACAAATCAACGGAACAAGCAGAGTAATTTGTTTTTCACCGAGACATGATCTTACTTTGCCTGAAATGGAAATTGATGACATAAATAAAGTCATCCAATTATGGATGGATGAAACGAGTGAACTTGGAAAAAAATATAAATGGA
>CAZEXO010000247.1:0-5795 GCA_964516545.1 uncultured Melioribacteraceae bacterium | reverse complement strand
GAAAGAGAAGAAGTTTATCAAATATTAAAAACTAAATTCCCTGAGGCTGTTCTCGAATTCTTAACCGGAGAACCAACCGAACCGGTGATTACGATTTCTCCATTAAGAATTAATGAAATCGGACTTTTTCTGAGAGATGAAGAAGGATTGAAATTCGATAACCTCATGCTGTTAAGCGGTGTTGACGATGCTAATGGCGAATCGGTTCAGGATAATGACGGAAGCGTAACAATTAAAGGCGGCACATTGAGTGTTTGGTATCATCTGGAATCAATTGTTCTTAAGCATAAACTGACGATCAGAGTTTCAGTTCCGAGAGAAAATCCTGAGGTTGAAACTGTTGAAAACATCTGGCGTTCAGCCGATTGGCATGAGCGCGAAGCTTTTGACATGTTTGGAATCAGATTTCTTAATCATCACAATCTTGAACGAATACTTATGCCTTATGACTGGCAGGAAGATAGTTTCCCCCTGAGAAAGGATTATAAAAATCCTGAGTTTTATCAGGGAATGAGAATACCTTACTAGACGACAAGAATCTAGACTTATAGAAACAAGACTTTTAAATACACTTGTAAAAATAATAACTAGATTCATATTTAGATGAGGTATAAAGATGATTCACAACTTCAAAGAACTGAAAGTATGGCAAAAAGCCAGAATACTTGTTAAGAAGATTTACGATATAACCAGAAAATTTCCGGACGAAGAAAAGTTCGTTCTTGTATCGCAAATGAGAAGAGCTGCAATTTCTATTACATCAAATATTGCAGAAGGCTCGGGAAAATCTTCGAACAAAGATTTTTGCCGATTTCTGGAAATTTCCAGTTCTTCAACATATGAATTGGAGTCACAATGTATATTGTCTTTTGATATTGGTTATATTTTTAATAATGAACTTGATTTGATAAGTAATGACTTGATGGAGATACAAAAAATGTTATACGGACTCAAATCTTCCTTACAGGATTAGAGTCTTGTATCTTAATTCAAAAATTCTAAGAGTCTGAGTAATGGCGTTAAAGACTGACGAACTAATACTTAATATGGGACCTCAGCATCCCTCAACGCACGGTGTGTTAAGGTTGGAAGTGGTGCTCGACGGCGAGGTTGTGGTTGAAGTGAAACCGCATATCGGTTATCTTCATCGTTGTTTCGAAAAACACTGCGAAGCAATGACTTATCCGCAGGTTATTCCTTACACCGACAGAATGGATTATCTCGCGTCGATGTATAATAATTTTGGTTACGTAACCGCGGTTGAAAAATTAATGGGAATTCAGGTTCCCGAAAGAGTTGAATATATCCGCGTTATCATGGGCGAACTTCAGCGGATTGCTTCCCATCAGGTTGCAGTTGGCACTTATGGACTCGACATAGGAGCTTTCACACCTTTCCTCTATCTATTCCGGGACAGGGAAAAAATTCTCAGCCTTTTTGAAATGACTTGCGGTGCCAGACTTCTTTATAATTACATGTGGGTCGGAGGTTTATCGCATGATTTGCATCCTGATTTCCTGAGACTCACCAAAGAATTCGTTAACTACCTCAAACCTAATATCGACGAGATAAATAATCTTCTCACCTTCAATAAAATTTTCATTGAACGCACCGCGAATATCGGTATTCTTCAACCCGATGTTGCAATCAATCATGGAGTTACGGGACCCAATCTCCGGGCAAGCGGTGTAAAGTGGGACCTTCGTAAAAATGATCCTTACTCAATTTATGACAGATTTGATTTCGATGTATGTGTTGGCGAGGGCTTGCAGGGAACTATCGGCGATTGCTGGGACAGATATTACGTTCGTGTTCTTGAGATGAAAGAAAGTTTAAGAATAATCGAGCAGGCGCTTGAGCAAATTCCCGATGGTGACATAACAACTGCTTTACCAAAACGTGTGAAACCTCCGAAAGGTCATGTTTATCATCGCGTGGAAAATCCTAAAGGTGAACTCGGATATTTCATCATAAGCGATGGCTCCGTTAATCCTTACCGCGTGAAGGTTCGTCCGCCATCATTTGTCAGCTTATCGGCAATTAGTGAGATGAGCCGCGGGCATCTTGTTGCCGACCTTGTGGCAATTTTAGGAAGTTTGGATATTGTTCTGGGAGAGATAGACAGATAATGTATGATTTCTTACAAAATATAATCGGAAATGAAATAATTGCATTCGTAATTGCAGCCGCTCTTCCACTTGTTTTCATTGTGCCGTTTGTAATTATCGGCGTTTATCTTGAGAGAAAAGTTGCCGGACACATGCAGGATCGACTTGGTCCTATGCGGGTTGGTTATCATGGACTGCTCCAGACTATTGCCGATTTCATCAAACTTGTTCAGAAAGAAGATATTGTTGCTAAAGATGCCGATAAAAAACTTTTTGTCCTCGCTCCAATTCTTGTTTTCGCGGGAAGTTACGCGGCATATGCGGCAATTCCATTCTCAAGTGAATATGTAGGAAGCAGCGCGGATGTGGGAATTTTTTATGTGATAGCCGTTTCAAGTCTTGTTGTAGCTGGATTGTTAATGGCTGGCTGGGCATCAAACAATAAATATTCTCTTTACGGCGCGATGCGTTCAGCAGCTCAGATTGTTAGTTATGAAATTCCAACCGCGATGGTAATTCTTTCGATCATAATGGTTACCGGAACTTTGAGCCTCGCAGAAATGAGCGAAATACAATCAGGCTGGTTCTGGAACTGGCAAATATTTGGCGGAGCTGAAACAGGACTTACGAAATATTTACTGATTCCGTTTATGATAATTGCGTTTACAATCTTGTATATAAGTTCACTCGCGGAAGTAAACAGAACACCTTTCGACATGCCCGAAGCTGAATCTGAGTTGGTCTCTGGTTATCACACTGAATATTCTGGAATGAAATTCTCAATATTTTTTCTCGCTGAGTACGCGAATATGTTTGCAGTTTCGGCAATCGTCTCGATATTATTTTTCGGCGGCTATCAATCGCCGTTCGGTTATTTGGGAAACACTTTCAATATTCCCGCTTTGATTCCTTTCGAGCAATTATTCTGGTTCATTTCGAAAGGAGTATTTTTTGTTTTCGTGCAGATGTGGTTACGCTGGACTTTACCCCGCGTTCGTGTTGATCAGCTTATGACAATTTGCTGGAAATATTTAATTCCTTACGCGTTTATAAATCTTATAATTATTGGACTAATTACTTTAATCTGATATGAGACAATATTTTAAAAATACATGGGACGGCATCTGGACAGTATTAATCGGCATGAAAATAACTTTCATGCACCTGTTCACTCGTTCAGTTACCATCCAATATCCCGATGTAAAACTTCCCTTACCTGAAAGAGTTAGAAACAGATTATATGTAAACATGGATGACTGCATCGGATGTCTTCAGTGTGAACGAGCCTGCCCTGTGAGTTGTATTGACATTGAAACCGTTAAAGCATTACCGACGGAAGATTTGGGAAAAACTTCCAACGATAAAAAGAAAGCTCTATGGGTCACGAAGTTTGATATAGATTTTGCGAAATGTTGTTATTGCCAGTTATGCGTTTTCCCCTGCCCCACTGAATGTATTTATATGACGGATGTTTACGAATTCAGCGAATTTGAAAGAGCTGATCTGAAATATAATTTTGCGACATTAACCGCTGCTGAAATCGCTGAGAAGAAAATTAATCTCGAAAAATTTGAAGCGGAAAAGGCGGCGCAGAAAGCTGCGAGTGATGCCGCGAAAGTAAAAGCCGCTGAAGAAAAAAAAGCGACTGAAAGTAAAACGGGTGATTTACCCAAAACAGATAATTAATTAAGGACAAATCCTAAGACGATGGGTTTATACGATTTTATATTTTATTTATTCGCGGTGATAACAGTTGTTTCTGCTGTTGTGGTTGTTACTTCGAAAAATATTATTTACGCGGCATTCAGCCTGCTCGTTACTTTATTTGGAGTTGCCGGATTATATGTTCTGCTTGGTTCTGATTTTATTGCAATAGTTCAGTTGATGGTTTATGTCGGAGGCATTCTCATTCTTCTGATATTCGGTGTGATGTTAACACATAAGATTACGAACATTGAAATAAAAACCGGGTCTTTGCAGATTCTTCCCTCATTAATTGGAATGACAATATTGGCTGTCGCGTTCTTAGTTATAATTTTTCATACTCAGTGGCAGATACAACCTGAAGCGATGCCGCAAACCACCACAAAAGAACTCGGCAGATTATTACTTACAGATTACGTGTTGATTTTTGAATTACTGGGAATTTTACTTTTAGTTGTATTAATAGGAGCCGCATCAATCGCTCGTAGAGAACAGGAATAATTAAAGGAATTTTTGAAGTGTCGGAAGTCGGATTAAATCATTTTTTAGTTGTGAGTATTCTACTGTTTGCTCTGGGAATTTTCGGAATTGTTACCCGTAAAAATGCTGTTATGGTTTTAATGGGTATTGAACTTATTCTCAATGCGGCGAATATAAATTTTGTAGCGTTCGCGCGTTACGGAAATTTCGGAGTTCATGGGCAGCTATATGCATTGTTTGTAATAATACTTGCCGCTGCAGAGGCTGCAATCGCGCTGGCAATAGTGCTTAATCTCTATAAAACGTTCGCGAAAATAAATGTTGACGAAGTAAATAACTTAAAAGAATAATCTTTATGTCAGAAGCTATGTTTGTATTTATATCGCTCGTAATTTTAATTCTGCCTCTCGTAGGATTTGCGGTCGTGATATTTTTTGGAAAAAAATTCCCGAAACTTTATCTGTTCGAAACTGGGATACTTTTTCTTGCACTTGCGCTTTCGATAATTGTTATGATTGCACGATTAGCTGTCCCTGCCGCCGAACCGATCGTCTCACAATTCACCTGGATAAATCTTGGCGACGCTCCTGTAGTTGGGAATATAATTGTTGAACTGGGTATTAAGCTGGATAACATCGCGGTAATAATGTTATTCGTAGTTAATCTCATAAGTTTTCTCGTTCATCTTTATTCAGTTGAATATATGCGCGGAGATATTCGTTACACGCGATATTTTGCTTACCTGGGACTTTTTACTTTTTCAATGCTGGGAATAGTCTTAACACATAATTTTTTGATGATGTACATTTTCTGGGAACTTGTTGGTGTTTCTTCATATCTATTGATTGGTTTTTGGTTTGAAAAAGATTCTGCATCCGACGCCGGTAAGAAAGCGTTTCTTGTTAATCGTGTCGGTGATATCGGTATGTTCGTTGGAATATTAATTCTTTTTACACAATACAAAACTTTCACGTTTGACGCTATTTACTCCCAGATAGCAGCCGGAAATTTACCCTTTGAAAGTACTGCATGGCTAACCGCAGCGGGTATATTAATTTTTATGGGAGCGGTTGGTAAATCAGCCCAGTTCCCTCTTCATGTCTGGCTGCCGGATGCCATGGAAGGTCCTACACCTGTGAGCGCTTTAATTCATGCAGCTACAATGGTTGCAGCGGGTGTTTATCTTGCTGTGAGAATATTTGTCATGCTCACCGCCGATGCAATGTTGGTAATTGCTGTAATCGGAGCCGTAACATCTTTCGTTGCAGCAACAATCGCACTTACTCAGAATGATATTAAAAAAATATTAGCTTATTCAACTGTGAGTCAGTTAGGTTACATGGTTATGGCGGTTGGTGTCGGCGCGTATGCATTCGCGTTTTTCCATCTCGTTACTCATGCATTTTTCAAGGCATGTCTGTTTCTCGGTTCGGGTTCGGTGATTCACTCGATGCATCACGAACAGAATATTCAGAACATGGGCGGATTAAGGAAAAAAATGCC
>CAZEXO010000246.1:986-5836 GCA_964516545.1 uncultured Melioribacteraceae bacterium | reverse complement strand
ATTTGCATCGAATCTTTTAGTTAATTTTTCACCCTGATAATCAAGATAACCTTCAACATCAAAATAATTCTGTTTCGTAAAAATCGATTTCTCCTGCTTAGGTTTTCGTGAAAACTTTCTCTCAAAAGAACCATGACTCCTGTAACTTATCATGGCGATTTTGCGTGCAAGCGAAAGTCCCTGCAAAGGTTGTTTATCATAATTTCCATTTTGCCATTCAGTGTCATTAATGATGGCATTACGGGAGGCTTCATTCAGTCCGATTGCCCAGGGTGAATGTTGTGCAGAAGTCGCAATTGGAATGATTGACTCAACGAGTTCCGGATACAACAGCGGCCATTCCAGTACTTGCATTCCGCCTAATGAACCTCCTGCGACAGTGCGGATTTTATTTACACCGAGGTGATCGATTAATTTTTTCTGCACATGAACTATATCACGAACTGTTATAATTGGGAAGTCATAACCATATTTTTTTAAGTTACCTGGATTTAAAGAGGTAGGTCCTGTTGTTCCATAACAGCTTCCGAGTATGTTTGAACTAATGACGAAATATTTATTTGTGTTGAATAATTTATCAGGTCCAATTAATTCATTCCACCATCCGGGTTTATCTTTGGCCATAATTGAATATTGCTCAAGACAATCGGGCTGAGAATTTGAATCATATTCAATAGATTCAAGAATTCCTGCTGCATGCGCATTCCCGGTTAGTGCATGACAGATCACCACTGCATTGGTTCCTTCATCGTTTAGTTTGCCATAAGTCTGATATGCAACTCTTACTTTAGATAAACTTTCTCCACATTCAAGAGAAAGAGGAGAAGCTTCGTCGAATAAATCAACGAAGCTTGTTTTCACTCTGTTAAAAGTCTTTCCGAAATCTGTCATTTTTCCCTCTTATGCTGCAATTAGTTTCCTGATAATTTTTGCCTTCCCATTTACTTTAACAGCTCTCGTAAGTGTATCAAGTACTGGACAATGATTTTCAACTACATCAACTAGTTTTTGAACAATTGATTCTTCAGCCGGTGAAATAATTTCAGTATTGTATTCAATTTCCTGAAATCCGGCTTCTACATTATCGTCAAGCGCGAACAAACCTTTTAGGTCAAGCGAGCCCTTAACGTTAACTTTCACTGAATCAATCGGAATATCGAGAACTGAGGCATAGGCTCCGTAAAGAATTTCCTGACAGGTGCCGAGAGCGGCAAGAACAAGTTCTACCGGATTGGGAGCGATATCATGTCCACCCAATTCTAAAGGCTCATCAACATTTAAGTTAAACTGGCGAATAGTTGCATTACAAAGAACGCCGTTTATTAATTTTGTTTCCGACTTAAAGATCACCTTTGACGAAGGTGAGTTTTTTAACGATTCTATTTTCTTTAATAATTTTTCTTTCAATTGAGGATTTGTCATTTCCTTTTCCTTTCAAATTGATTATTTACGATTTTTACATGAGCCTGTTCATCAAGCTGCTTGTTATTTGGGAATAATATTTATCCGACAGATTTTTTTAAAGCTATTTCGAAATCTTCAATGATATCATCGATATGTTCTAATCCAACTGACACACGAATCATTTCCGGTAATACCCCGCTTGTAATTTGTTCCTCATCAGAAAGCTGCTGATGAGTTGTGGACGCAGGATGAATAACAAGTGTTTTAGCATCACCAACGTTTGCCAGCAGACTTGATAATTCCACATTATTTATAAATCGCTTACCGGCATCAACTCCTCCTTTAATTCCAAAAGCTAACATCGAACCGAATAACCCGTGGTTCAGGTATTTTTTTGCATTTTCGTGGTAGGGATGACTTTTAAGTCCCGGATACCAGACCCAATCGACAAGCGGGTGATTTTCCAGCCATTGTGCAAGTTTTATGGTATTTGAACTATGTCGTTCAATTCTTAGTGATAAAGTTTCCAAGCCCTGAATTAACTGGAAAGAATTAAAAGGACTTATGCAAGGACCAAGGTCACGTAAACCCTCAACACGCGCACGAATTATAAATGCAATATTTCCGAATGGTCCATTTTTTCCGAATATGTCATTAAAAACTAATCCATGATAACCGGGAGATGGCTCTGTAAAAATTGGAAAGTTACCATTACCCCAATCGAAATTACCGGCATCTACAATTACACCACCGAGCGATGTGCCATGCCCGCCGATCCATTTGGTAGCTGATTCTACAACGATGTCAGCGCCATGATCAATTGGTCGGGAAAGATATCCTGCAGCGCCGAAAGTATTATCAACAATTAATGGAATTCCGTTTTTATGCGCTAAATCAGCCAATGCACGAATGTCAGGAATGTTTAGCTTTGGATTGCCGATTGTCTCTATATATAATGCTTTTGTTTTTTTATCGATTAGTTTGGCAAATTCCTCAGGATCATCACCGTCAACAAATCTTACATCAATCCCGAGGCGGGGTAAAGTAACCTTGAATAAATTATAAGTACCGCCATAAAGTAAACTGGTTGATACAATATTTTCGCCAACCTGAGCAATTGTTGCGATTGTTAATGTCTCAGCCGCCTGACCTGATGAAGTTGCAAGAGCGGCGACACCACCTTCGAGCGCTGCAACTCGTTTTTCAAATACATCTGTGGTTGGATTCATCAGCCTTGTATATATATTCCCGAACTTTTGAAGTGAGAATAATTCAGCGGCATGTTGCGCATCATCAAACAAATAAGATGTGGTTTGATAAATTGGCACTGCCCTTGACTTTGTTACCGGATCCGGTTCTTGTCCGGCGTGAAGCTGCAATGTTTCGAACCTGAATTTTCTTTCAGATTTACCAGTACTCATATTGTTACTCCTTTCAATAATAAATGTGCGTTTGATTCTCAACGTGTTTAAAAACAAAAAAACCTTTTCGGGAAAGAATCCGAAAAGGTTTTTCAAGAAAAAACTCATCTTATCTTTCCCGTGACTATATAGTCAGGGCAGGACTTAGCACCTTCCACAATAATATTGTATGGGGTTGCTATGGCTTCACAGGGCCTGTTCCCTCTGCCAATCTTAATAAGCAAAACAAATTTTTAAGAACATTTACAAAAAAACCCTTCTTGTGAAGGGCTAGTTAAACTTACTCTATCGGTTATAAAACATCACCCTGTTACGATATGTGCAAGCACATTATCATAACATGAATCCTTTGAGCGATATGTTTTTTATTTATTGTCATAATAAAAGTTGGGCAAATATAATTCAATAAAATTTTCATGTCAAGAAAAAACATTAAGCGACAACAAAAATTATTTTAGAAATTGATTTTTCTCTTGACATTAAAAATCAGGAAAGTTATGTTTGCATTCAATATTCATTGAAAGCAAAATTAATGACACGTATGACTTCCTATAATGCAAATTCAGAAATAAGGGCAATTGCTTTGCAGGAAAATTATGCGTTCAAAAAACTCCTCCCTTTAGATATAATCGTCATTCTTGGGATTATTATTCTAAGCCTCCTAGGGCTACTCGTCCTAGTGGGCTAACATAATAAAGGTCAATCCCAAACCATATCAAATTATAATTAAGGATTAGAAGTATACAAAAGTGATTTCGGGATTGACCCGAGAAAGATATTTTTATCTGAAGGTCAATAATAACTGAATGAGGTTAACGTGAGATCAGACTTAGTTAAAAGCGGTTTTGAAAAAGCTCCACACAGAGGTTTATTAAAAGCAACCGGCGTTATTAAAAACGATGACGACTTTAAGAAGCCATTCATTGGCGTATGCAACTCTTATATCGATTTAATTCCCGGTCATGTCCATCTTCAGGAATTCGGAAGAATAGTTAAGGAAGTTATTCGTGATGAAGGCGGCGTTCCATTCGAATTTAATACTATCGGAGTTGATGACGGAATTGCCATGGGGCATATCGGTATGCGTTATTCGCTTGCCAGCCGAGAGTTAATCGCCGATTCGGTTGAAACCGTTATTGAAGCTCACCGGCTCGACGGGATGATATGTATTACTAATTGCGATAAGATTGTTCCCGGGATGCTAATGGCTGCTGTTCGTCTCGATATTCCTGCAATTTTTATTTCCGGCGGTCCTATGAAAGCCGGTGTAACTCCCTCCGGTAAAAAAGTTGACCTCATCTCGATATTCGAAGGAGTCGGTAAATTTAATACGGGACAAATAAATGAAGCAGAATTAAAAGAACTCGAAGATTACGGTTGTCCGACATGTGGTTCCTGTTCAGGCATGTTCACGGCAAACTCGATGAATTGTCTCATGGAGGCACTTGGATTCGCATTACCCGGCAACGGCTCAATTCTTGCGGTTGACCCACAACGACACGAATTAGCTAAAAAAGCTGCCCGCCAATTACTCAAACTTGTAAACGAAGATATGAAACCTTCAGACTTCCTCACACCCGACTCATTCAGAAACGCGTTCGCACTCGACATGGCAATGGGTGGAAGTACAAATACCATTCTGCATACACTTGCAATTGCTAATGAAGCTGGCGTTGAAGTTAAGTTAGAAGAACTCAACAAATTGGCAAAACAAGTACCATACATCTGTAAAGTCAGTCCTGCAACAAACAAAGTTCACATGGAAGATGTTGACAGAGCAGGCGGAATTTCTGCAATACTAAATGAATTATCGAAAATCGACAATCTTCTGGCTCTCGATGCAAAAACAGTTACTGGTAAAACATTAGGCGAGAATATCAAGAACGCTCAGGTAAAAGACAGAGAAGTAATCAGAAGTATAGAAGACCCTTATTCAAAAACAGGCGGACTGGCAATCTTATTCGGAAATCTCGCACCTGACGGCGCAGTGGTTAAAACCGGAGCCGTTGATGAAAAAATGTTAGT
>CAZEXO010000246.1:339-976 GCA_964516545.1 uncultured Melioribacteraceae bacterium | reverse complement strand
CGCAAGAAGAAGCTGTAACAGGAATTCTGAATAAAGAAGTTAAGCCGGGTGAAGTAGTTGTCATTCGGTATGAAGGTCCGAAAGGCGGACCGGGTATGCCTGAAATGCTCTCACCAACCAGCACCATTATGGGAATGGGATTAGGAGATAAAGTTGCCTTGATTACTGATGGAAGATTTTCAGGCGGAACACGCGGCGCATGTATTGGTCACATTTCACCAGAAGCTGCCGAACGAGGACCTATCGCAGCTTTAAAACCCGGTGATATTATTTCAATCGATATTCCAAAGAATAAAATTGAAGTCGAACTATCAGACGAGGAAATACAAAAAAGATTAAATGTATTACCACCATTTGTTCCGAAAATCAAAAGAGGGTATTTAGCACGATATTCGCAAATGGTAACATCAGCCAGCAGCGGGGCTGTACTTAAAACATTATTCTAAAATAAATGAGGCTGTTATGAGCGGACAAAAGCCATTATTAACAGGCGCTGAGATATTTTTCGAATGTCTCAGACGCGAAGGAGTAGAACATATCTTCGGTTATCCCGGAGGTTCAGTATTAAAAGTTTACGAACAATTACACGACGTAGATTTTCTACAGCATATTCTCGTGCGCCACGAACAGGGCGCCA
>CAZEXO010000246.1:0-329 GCA_964516545.1 uncultured Melioribacteraceae bacterium | reverse complement strand
ATGCTGCTGAAGGTTATGCTAAAGCTACGGGAAAGGTGGGAGTTGTACTCGTAACTTCCGGACCCGGGGCAACAAATACTGTGACAGGTATAGCCGACGCATATATGGATTCTGTTCCGATAGTGGTTTTCACGGGTCAGGTTCCTTCTCATCTTATCGGCAACGATGCTTTCCAGGAAGCTGATATTGTTGGAATAACTCGTCCTATCACAAAACACAATTTTTTAGTCAGAGATGTAAACGAATTAGCCGAAACTATTAAAAAAGCATTTCATATTGCATCAACCGGCAGACCCGGACCTGTAGTTGTTGATGTGCCGAAAAATGTT
>CAZEXO010000245.1:0-5856 GCA_964516545.1 uncultured Melioribacteraceae bacterium | reverse complement strand
CCAAAGGTATAAAATTTCTAATACATTTCAAAAAAAATATATTTCCTAATAAAATTTTTTGCAGATTTTTTTCAAACTCCACAGAACAACTAATCACCCAAAGTTGCAACCATCACGGCTTTTATTGTATGAAGTCTGTTTTCAGCTTCATCAAAAACAATTGAATATTTGGATTCAAAAACTTCTTCACTAACTTCCATTTCAGGTAAACCGAATTTTTGGTAAATGTCTTCGCCAACCGTCGTTTCTCTGTTGTGAAATGCCGGTAAACAGTGAAGAAACTTCACGTCAGGATTGCCTGTATTTTTTATCATTTCCATGTTAACCTGATAAGGTTTCATAATTTTTATTCTCTTTTCCCATTCCTCAGCAGGTTCACCCATTGATACCCAGACATCAGTATAAAGAAAATCTGCGCCTTTTACTCCTTTTACGGGATCATCGGTCAGAACAATTTCAGCACCGGTTTCTTTCGCGATTTCTTTGCATGTGCTCACCAATTTTTCTTCAGGCCATAAATTTTTTGGTGCAACAGCTCTGAATTTCATTCCCATTTTCGCGCTGCCTACCATTAAAGAATTACCCATGTTATTTCTTGCATCGCCCAGATAAACAAGTGTAACTTCGTTTAATGGTTTTTTGCTGTGTTCCATGATTGTCAAAAAATCAGCGAGTATTTGTGTTGGGTGGAATTCATTGGTTAACCCATTCCACACAGGTACTCCAGCGTGCGCGCCAAGTTCTTCAACTATTGCCTGTTCAAATCCTCTGTATTCTATTCCATCATACATTCTGCCTAAAACACGAGCAGTATCTTTCATAGATTCTTTTTTTCCCATTTGCGAACCTGATGGACCGATGTATGTTACACCCGCGCCCTGATCAAGCGCGGCAACTTCAAAAGCGCATCTTGTTCTGGTTGAATCTTTTGCAAATAGTAATACAACGTTCTTCCCTGTTAATCTTTTTCTTTCAGTTCCGGCATATTTAGCCGCTTTCAGTTCTTTTGAGAGATCTAATAAATATTGCATTTCTTTCGGAGTAAAATCCAAAAGTTTTAGAAAATTTCTGTTCCTTAAATTAAATGCCATAACTCATTTTCCTATGAAATATTTTATCATTAAAGTCGACAATTAATAGTGTTAATTTTTAACCAGCTCATTTAATCCGGGAATGATCTTCAGAATTCTATTTAATAAAAAAAAGTGCCGGAATATTTTTCTGTGTAAATATAACTAAGTTCAGGAAAAATGAATACTAACGAGATGAACTTTTATTTTGTTTGATGAATCACGGTCTTTATCTTGTAATCCTCGTTCCACAATCATCCAAATCCATTTGGCTGGCTTCAGTTATTATTGCTTCTTTTCCTCCGTGTTCAATATAACTTACACATGCCATTACTTTCGGACCCATACTCCCGGCGCCAAATTCACCTGCATTAAAAAGATTTTTCGCTTCATCCACCGTCAGATTATCAAGAGGTTCCTGATTCGGTTTATGGAAGTTTTTAAATACTTTCGGTACGTCAGTGAGAATATAAAACGCGTTTGCTCCAATCCTGTTTGCAAGAACCGCTGAGGCGAGATCTTTATCAACAACAGCCTCAATAGCTTCAAGATGTTTATTGGAATGTTCATAAACCGGAATTCCGCCGCCGCCGACAGCAATTACAATATTCCCCTTTTCCGCCAGATATTTTATTAAATCACTGTTAATGATTTCAAGCGGAATCGGTGAGGCAACAACTCTCCGCCAGCCTCTTTTTCCGGCGTCTTCCCTAAATATCCAATCATTACTTCGCGCCAGCAAATCGGCTTCTTCTTTAATGTAATAAGGACCAACAGGTTTGGTCGGATTTTCAAATGCCGGATCTTTAATATCAACAAGCACTTCCGTTACAACAGTAATCACGTTTCTTTTGATGCCATTTTCATTCAGAACATTTCTCATCTGACGTTCAATCATGTAACCGATACTCCCCTGAGTATCGGCTACACAAACATCCAAAGGCATTTTGGGAAGTTTATAAACATTATTTCCTGCTTCATTTCTCAACAAGGCATTTCCAACCTGAGGACCATTACCATGACTTAGGATTAAATTATAATCCTGTCTGATAAGACCGAGCAGATTTTTACATGTATCGTAAGCATTTTTTTCCTGCTGATCAACCGTGCCTATTTCATTGCCCCGTAGCAGAGCGTTTCCGCCAAATGCTACAACTGCCAGATTTTTCATGCTACAAAATACCCTTTTCCTTAAGTACAGAGAGAAGCGTATTATCACCTATTTCCTGCAATTCATATTTAACGCGTGTTGATGGTTTATTAATTTTTAAAATTCTGCCCAAATCAATCGGCGTACCGATAACGACAGAATCACAATCAACCTTATTGATTGTTTTCTCGAGGTCTTTCATCTGTTTATCACCATAACCCATTGCAGGCAATAATATTCCAATATCAGGATATTTTTTAAATGTCTCAGTAATAGTTCCAACCGTATAAGGTCTCGGGTCAACAATTTCAGAAGCTCCTAATTTTTGGGCAGCAACAGTCCCGGCTCCATATTGCATTTCACCGTGCGTTAGTGTCGGACCATCCTCAACAACAAGGACTCTTTTGCCTCTGATTAAAGAAACATCATCAACGTATAGAGGTGAAGCGCCTTCGATAATAACAGCATTCGGGTTCACAGAACGGCTGTTAAAAATAACTTCCATAATATCATTAGCGTCGGCTGAATCAATTTTGTTTACGACGATAGCGTCTGCCATACGCAAAGAAGTATTTCCCGGATAGTATGACAATTCATGCCCAGGTCTGTGAGGGTCTACAACGGTAAATGTAACATCGGCTTTGTAGAATGAAGTATCGTTATTTCCGCCATCCCAAAGAATAACATCGGCTTCTTTTTCAGCTTCGCGTAAGATTGCTTCATAATCGACGCCGGCGTAAATGATTCCTCCGAGAGCTATATGCGGTTCGTATTCTTCTATTTCTTCAATGGTGCACTCATGAGTTTTTAAGTCTTCGAGAGTTGCGAAACGTTGCACTTTTTGTTTAACAAGATCACCGTAAGGCATAGGATGACGGATTGCAACAACTTTTTTACCCGCGTCTGTTAAAAGTCTTACAATTTTTCTTGAAGTCTGGGATTTACCGCATCCGGTTCTTACAGCAAGCACAGCTATAACCGGTTTTGTACTTGCTATTTGGGTTTCAGCTCCGCCTAACAAACGGAATGAACATCCCGCAGCATTGACAATTGATGCTTTTGTCATCACGTATTCAAAGGGTACGTCAGAGTAAGAGAACACAACTTCATTTACGTTATATTTTTTTATTAATTCAACCAGCTCGGATTCTTCATAGATTTTAATTCCTTTCGGATAGAGTCTACCGCATAATTCGGCTGGATAAGTTCTTCCGTCAATATTTGGAATTTGAGTTGCTGTAAAAGCAACAACATTATAGTCTTCGTTATCTCTGAAGAAAACATTAAAATTATGAAAGTCCCTTCCGGCGGCTCCCATAATAAGTATATTCTTCTTTGTCATAAATAATACTCCTGTTTAATTTGATTTTATTCGACGGTTACGCTTTTTGCTAAATTCCTGGGTTGATCAACATTAAGCCCTTTTTTCACAGCTATATGATACGCCAATAACTGGAGGGGGATGACAGTTAAAACAGGCGTTAACATAACATGAGTTTTAGGTATCTTAATTATATGATCTACCATTCCTTCAATCTTATTATCGCCCTGACAGGCAATGGCAATTACTTTACCTTTCCGGGCTTTTACTTCCTGAATGTTGCTTACAATTTTATCATAAATCGCATCGCTTGGAGCTATAAAAACAGCGGGCATATCATCATCAATTAATGCGATTGGTCCGTGTTTCATTTCAGCAGCCGGGTATCCTTCAGCGTGTATGTATGAAATTTCCTTGAGTTTAAGTGCGCCTTCGAGAGCGACTGGGAAATTATAACCACGCCCTAAATACAAAAAGTTTTTTACGTGTTTATATGATTCGGCAATTTTTTCAATCTCATCATTCATTTTCAGAATTTCATTAATTTTTTCCGGCAGCTCCGAGAGAGCTTTTGTTATTTGAGTTCCTTCAAGCTGAGTCATTTGTCTTCTTCGCGCAATCAGAATTGTGATTTGCGCCAGAACTATTAATTGCGAAGTGAAAGCTTTTGTTGAAGCAACTCCAATTTCCGGTCCCGCGTGAATGTAAACTCCGGCATCCGACGCCCTTGCAATTGAACTACCCACAACATTACAAATTCCAAGAACAAGCGCGCCTCTTCTTTTTGCTTCCTGAAGCGCGGCGAGTGTGTCCAGAGTTTCACCGCTTTGTGAAATGAAAAATATGGTATCATCTTTGTTTATGATTGGATGTCGGTATCGAAACTCCGAGGCATATTCAACTTCAACCGGAATTCCGCAATATTCTTCAATCATGTATTCACCTACCAGCGCAGCATGCCATGATGTTCCGCAGGCGGAAATAATTATTCTTTTAGAGTTTGCGATCCTGTCTTCAAAACCAATCAGTCCACCGAGTTTGATTAATCCTTCATCAACCATCAAACGTCCGCGCATGGAGTTGCGAACAGATTCCGGTTGTTCCATGATTTCTTTCAGCATGTAATGTTGGTAACCGCCTTTTGTAATTTCATCAACGTCAATAGTTACTTCATGAACTTCTTTTTCAATGTCCACATTCGAAATAGTTTTGGCTTCAAAGCGGTCTTTATATACAACGGCAATTTCATCATCTTCAAGATAGACCACTTGTTTTGTTCGTGCGACAAGCGCGTTTACGTCCGACGCAACATAGTTTTCATTATTACCAATTCCGATAATTAAGGGAGAACCTTTTTTTGCAACAACAATTTTATCCGGTTCGTGTGTGCTGATAACAGCAATTCCGTAAGTCCCTTCCACTTCATTTAAAGCATAACGCACGGACTGAAAAAGTCCGAGTTGTTTCTTTTTCATATAACGGTCAATAAGGTTTACAAGTACTTCTGTATCGGTTTCCGTAATAAATTCATACCCTTCTAACTGGAGACCTTTTTTAATCGAAGCATAGTTTTCAATTATACCGTTGTGTATTAGCAGTATAGTTTTTTCTTTATTGAAATGCGGGTGAGCATTTATTTCATTAGGTACGCCGTGTGTAGCCCATCGCGTGTGCCCTATTCCAAGTTCCGCTGTAATATTTGTTTTTTCAACAGCTTCAGTTAAGGTGGAAACCTTTCCCTGCCTCTTGATTACTTCGCCGATACCATTTTTTACAAAGGCAATACCGGCTGAATCATAACCTCGGTATTCAAGTCTTTTTAGTCCGTCAAGTAAAACAGGAATTGAATTATTTTCTCCAATATAACCTACAATACCGCACATTATACGGTCTCCTTATAATTTGAAATTATCCCGGTAAAGATACGAAGAAAGGTATTAATGGTCAGGACAGTGGCGAAGAAGCAGAAAGTTTGTTTTCTGTACGTAAAAATTTTGTATGTGAAGTATGTTCAACATTACTTTAGCGCTTACACATTTACTTAAATAAACGCCACTAATTTGAGAAAAATTTGTCTGTGACGCAAATTTTAATAGAATTTTTGATATGAGATTGGACTTCTTGCAGGATGAAGAAATTTTGATTTTATTAATACATAATTCTGCAGCAAACTTGATATCCATTCCTTAATAACAACCGGATTATTACCCTGTTCATTAGACAGCACATCATGATTACCTGCTATGTTTTTCGAAAGTGCTATAGGATTAAATCCGCTAACGCACGAACCTGAAAGACATAATGCCTTTAGAAAA
>CAZEXO010000244.1:0-5889 GCA_964516545.1 uncultured Melioribacteraceae bacterium | reverse complement strand
AAGGTGCCCTTTCTCAACGGACCATTCTGATGGTGCAATCGCCACTGTAAGTAGAGAGAATGGTGGCAGGTCCATAAGCTGCAAACACAAATCATGTGGAGATGGGAAAAACCGGTATTCAGAGATAGAAGATAAACATGCCCCAGAACGAGCACAATTAAGAGTAGAGAAGGCACAGAAAAAGAAGAGTGCTACAGATGATAGTGAAGATGAAGAGCCAATTAGGCATCTTCCATATTTCGAGAAAGGGGAACGGCTGTACATCACTTGTATTTCAAGGGAAGAGGAATATCTTACTGCGCAACGTGTGACGGAGACTTTTTCCAGGATAAAAAAGTGATTGTTGTCGGTGGTGGAAATTCAGCTCTTGAAGAAGCGGTTTCCTTAACGAAATATGCAAGCAGTCTTACTATCGTTCATCAGTTCGATCACTTTCAGGCATTCGAACACGCCATAAAAGAAGCAAAAGAAAATCCCAAAATTGATTTCAATATGGAATCGAAAATTGTTGAATTTGTCGGCACCGATAAGCTTGAAAAAGTAAGAATAGAAAACCAATCAACAAAAGAAATAACGGAGGCAATTACTGACGGTGTTTTCATTTTTATCGGTTACGTACCGAATACAGAAAAGCTTGTCGGAAAAATTGAGCTGAATCAATACGGTGAAATAATAACCGACAACTTAATGCAAACAAACCTGACAGGTGTTTTTGCCGCGGGTGATTCGGTGCAGAAAAAATATCGTCAGGTAACCACAGCCGTTGCTGACGGAACAATTGCCGCCCTGAGCGCGGCTGAATATGTGAACAGCATGAAAAAAGAACTTGTTCACGTATAAAACTATGGGAGTATTTCACATGAGTGAAAATAAAAGTCACTGGTATGATGGCTATTTTTATGATGTTTTTATCGCGCCGAACCAGGACAGGGCTTACAAAGTTATTCGTGAATTAATTGAAGAAAATTCAAGTCTGCTTGATGCCGGATGCGGTACAGGCAGACTTTCATTTCAAATGTCGGATAAATGCAGTAAGGTAAACGGTATTGATTTATCGGCAAAAAATATCGGAACAGCAAACAATAAACTTCTTGAGAAGAAAACAAATAATGTTTCTTTTTATCACTCCGGAATCAGGGAATTTTTGGATAACAATAAAAGTTTTGATTATTCCGTATTATCTTACGTGATTCACGAAGTGGATGAAGAGAAGCGCTCAGAAATATTAAAACAGCTTGCCGAACATTCACAACATGTAATTATTATTGATTACCTTGTTCCAAGATCCTTTTCATTCTGGTGTTTCTTGAATGAAATTGTAGAATTTGCCGCGGGTAAAGACCATTATAAAAATTTCAAATCTTATGTTGAAAAGGGTGGAATTAAAGGACTGGCTCAGCAAACGGGACTGGAGATTGTCCGGGAGGTAACAGACAGTCCTTCAACGGCTCACATTACTATTTTAAAAAAGAAATCTTAGTCTTTTAGAGTAAACTCCCCGTCGTTTACGGTGAATTATTTTAAAATATTCAACAGAATTTATTGAAACAGAAATGTAAAAAAAGTACCGGGATTATTTCCCGGCACCTTCTGTTGTTTTTTCTTTATCGGTTTGATCAACATTTCCAAGATATTCGGGAAGATTCAGCCCGGCAAGTTTTGCCACATCATGAAGAGGAGGAAGAGTTTTAATTAATCCGCTCATGAAGTTTGCGGTCGATGTTCCTTTTTCACCATTGCCGCTGTCCCAAACAGTAACTTTGTCAATCTTGATATTTTTTATCACTTCCGTCTGAAGTTTTACAATTTCCTCAAGTTTTTCAACCATCAGCAAAGTTGCTGCATCTTTTGTGTTATCTTTAACAGATTTAACCAAAGCGTCATAACCCTGAGCTTTGGAGTTAAGCACTTTTTGAATACCTTCGGCCTCGGCAGTTTTGACTGAGATAATCGCATCAGCTTCACCACGGGCAATTTTTCTGTTTTGTTCAGCTTTAGCTTCGGCATCGATTTCGATTTTTCTCTTTTCTATTTCGCGGGGAACAACTTCTTCGGCTTCAAGTCTGCGTGTTTCAGCACTTGCTTTGGCTTTCTGGATTTCCGCTTCGGCAATTTGTTTTGCTACTTCACCGCGTCTGTTTGCCTCGGCTTCTTTTTCTGCGAGCAGCGCGTTGTAGTTGGCGATATTTGCTTTTGCTGTGTTTTCACCTTCAACCGCTTCAGCATCAAACTGAGCAACCTGGATGCGTTTTTCTTTTGAAGCGTCGGCTTCGCCGATTGCGCCTTTCTTTTCCTGTTCCGCCACATCAACCTTAGCCTGATTAATGGCGGTTGAAGCGGCTTTTTTACCAATTGATTCAATGTAGCCGGATTCGTCGGTGATGTCCGTGATGTTAACATTGATAAGTGATAATCCAATTTTCTGAAGTTCTGAATCGATGTTTTTTCTTATTGCATCAAGAAATCTTTCGCGGTCCTGATTAATTTGTTCAATCGTCAGTGAAGCTACGGTTAACCTGAGCTGACCGAAAATAATCTCTGCTGCCATCGATTCAATATCGCGTTGGTTGAGTCCAAGTAATCTTACCGCAGCATTATTCATTGTTGCTTCATCGGTGTCAACGGCAAAGGTAAAAGTGCTTGGCACATTGATTCGGATGTTTTGCATTGATAACGCGCCTTTGAGCGGAATATTGATTGTCATCGGCGTTAAGTCGAGATAATGGTAATCTTGAATTAATGGCCAAATAAATGTACCGCCGCCGTGGTAACATTTTGCCGAACGTCCGCCACCCACTTTTCCGTATACAACGAGAATTTTGTTCGAAGGACAACGGCGATATCTGCTTGCTAAAAATATTATGATTACAAAAATGAAAATTGCCAGGAGTATGGTCCCAACAACAAGAAAGTTTGTTTGATCAATATTCATAATTTCCCCTGATTTATATTTCTTTAACTGATACTGTATCGGAATTCACAATCCTTACAACGGTGACTCGTTGAAAAGATTCTATTTCTTTTTTTTCTTCAGAAACGGAATTGATAATTCTTGATTCGCCGTTAGTTGATATTTTTACTTTTCCGACTCCGGTTGCGGGAATTCTTAAATATACTTCAGCGTCGGTGTTAAGAGCATCATAAACATTAAATCGTGCGCCCGGGCTGGATAATTTTAAGGCCATTCTGAAGAGAGAAGCGGTGATGACCATGCAAATTAATCCTACGAGAAAAGCCAGCGCAAATGAAAGAACCTCGCCTAAATGAAACTGTAAATATGAAGCGAGACCCGCCCAGCCGAACATCATAATAAAACCGGTTATTGAATTGAGAGAAACCAGTTTGAAAGATGTATCGGCTCCATCGTCAGAATGATGTGGCGCCGAAGCATCGGCATCAACATTAGCTCCGTCGCTTCCTCCAACGTCATCACCAAATCCGCCGACTATCATCATGGCAACCCGCAGGAAGAAAAATACTGTTCCGGCAATGGCTGTAAGCCAAAAAACCAATTCTGTTCCGTTTGCATTACTTAAAAAATCCATACGGTCAGGCTCCTTTTTTTATAATGGACAATAAATTACTCACGATAAGCTTTAATAACAGGAAGAATATAAAAAAGTGAAAAGGATAACTCTTCATAAAATACTTCAAGCCCCCTGAAAGACTTACAAAGACACCGGAATTAATATAACAAAAAATCCTTGTGAATATTTCTTTTTTTCAAATTCACCAAAAATAATTTGAGGGCAGATCATGGTAATTTTAAATAGAGATAAAATTGAGTTTTACTTGAAATATTTTTCCGAATGGTTCTATAATTATTCTGAAAATCCTGACACCGGAGAAAATAATTCCGGGGAATAAAATTCGGGAGGAAACGTTTTTGGTCTATAACATTCTCTATAAACGTAATTCAAGATTTTTATAATAGTCGAGATGCTCAATAATTTTTTCAAATGGATTAAAATCAAGGTCGAACGAATCTTTAATTTCGCTCACGTCAAATATCACAGGGTCTTCGCTGTAACCTTTATCATCAATTATCAGACGGCTTTTTGAGTTAAAGCGGATAATGGCTTCGAAGGCTATTTCTTCCCATGTAATAAATTTGTTTGAAAGCCCGAAAAATGTGCGGCGGTTTAAGTCGCTGTAAAGAAGTGCGATAAATATTTTGGCGAGATCACCTGCAAAAATAAACTGAGTGCCGTCGTGTTTTGTTACGGTTACCGGCTCATTTCTTAAAACAGTATTCACCATGTTGTGAAATCTTGTATCTCCCTGAGTGGGCGCTCCCTCAACAACGGGGTTGCCGAAAGTATAACCGGGTCTGACAATATTTACACGCATGTTTGACTGATAGGATAAAGCCGTGAGGAAAATTTCAGACGCGGCTTTGGTTGCGCCGTAAAAAGTTGTTGGATGTGGTTTTGAGTTTGTAAACACCTGTTTATTCAGATCCGAAATTTTTTCCTCTTCCAGCATGTAAACATTATCATTTACCGCGGTTGATGAGGTGTAGATAAAATGTTTAACACCTTTTTCCGCGGCTTTTGAAGCAAGAAATATTGTGGGAAATGTATCGTCCTGTACAACTTCCCAGGCGGTGTTTTTTGTGTAATTCAGAGCCACATGAATTATGGCATCAAATCCTTTGACTAACTTATCAAGTAATTCATATTCTGTAATTTCACCCTGAACAATTTTCAGATTTTTTTCAGATGAAAATCCTGATATTTTCCCGGGATTTCTGGCAAGCGTGGTTACTTCATGTCCGTTACGCAATAATTCGATAACAATATATGAACCAATAAATCCGGTTCCCCCGGTGACAAAAATTTTCATTGTTAATTCTCAGTTATAATTAAAATAGCAAATGCAAGTTTAGTGTTCTCCGCGGACTCAATCAATCCTGGCTGGTGATAAAATAACCACATCGAATTAGAATTGTAGTTTTAAGAATAATATTCTTCTCCGCATTGAACCAGGAATAGCAAAAAAATGTTTTCAAACAAAGTGCTGTACATTTAATATTTTTAACAAAGAAAATATGACCAGGCGCATAAATTAAGTATAACTTAAAGAGAATTTTTAATATTTTGAATGAGCGTTGATTTAGACTAAAAATTCAAATTGGTTATTGGCACCATCTGGCTTTTCACAAGATGGAAATCGAAACGGGATAACACATGAACAATTCCTGGAGAGATCGCATTACGGTTAGCAATAACTATAAAAAGAAAGAAATCCCGTCTGTTTTTTTCTTATTGGTGTCTCTGTTTTATTTTCCGAATTTACTTTTGGCACAGACCGATAGTATCAGTGTTTATGACATGGATCTGTTCCAGTTATCGAAAATAAAAATTCATTCAGCCACAAAAGCAGATCAGAATATTAGTGAAGTTCCTTCAACAATTAGTATCATCACTTCACGGGAGATTAAGGAAAATGGATATGCATCACTCGAAGAAGCGTTGTCTGCTCTACCCGGTTTTCAGTTCCGAGATATACAGGGAATAAATAGTTATGTTTTTCAGCGGGGAATCCCCAACCAAAATAATTTGTCTCTTTTGCTTATTGATGGCGTGCAGATCAACGAACTAAACTCCGGCGGTTTCTATGCAGGGGGGCTTTATAATTTATCGAACGTTGAACGAATTGAAATAATCTACGGACCAGCTTCGGTTGCATACGGAACGAATGCCGTTACCGGGATAATAAATATTGTTACTAAAAATGCTGTTGATAATCAGTTGAAAGTTAGTTTGAAAACCGGGTCATTTAATACATATGGCGGGTATCTAAGTTGTTCTTACCATGATGAAAAGAATAATATTGGCGTGCTGTTTTCCGGGATGTTTTTAACAACAAAAAAATTAGACTTAAAAG
>CAZEXO010000243.1:0-5916 GCA_964516545.1 uncultured Melioribacteraceae bacterium | reverse complement strand
AGATGAGTAAATATTATTTAAAAAATTAAACGAAGTTTGACTTACTTCATTTATCATTCCTATAGATTCAATTTTTACACCCATAAGAAACGTTCGTTATGATGTTGAAAACGTCCGCATTGGTGAAAAAAATGATTACGAAAAACTGACGCTTGAAGTTACAACCGACGGATCAATAACTCCCGAAGAGGCTCTTTCAAGTTCAGGAAAAATTCTTAAAGATCATGTCAATCTTTTCATAAATTTTGACGTTGAACCAGAAGAAGAAAAAGTTGAAAGCGAAAAAGATGCTGAAACTGAAAGACTGAGAAAAATACTTACAACACACGTTGACGATCTCGAGCTGAGCGTTCGCTCGCATAACTGCCTCAAAGCTGCTAACATTAAATCTTTGGGCGACCTCGTCAGACGCGATGAGAATGAAATGCTTAAGTTCAGAAACTTTGGCAGAAAATCTTTAGCCGAATTAGTTGAAATAGTTGAGAACTACGGACTCGAATTCGGTATGGACGTTGACAAATATGTCAACGATAATTCAGAGAATAATTAATCTAAGTTTTAGGTAGAATAATGCGACATCGAGTTAAAGGAAGAAAATTAAGCAGAACCGCAAGTCATCGTTCAGCTACTTTAAGAAATCTTGCAACTTCTTTGCTGAAACATAAAAAAATAAAAACAACTTCAGCAAAGGCAAAAGAGTTGAGAGCTTACATCGAACCAATGATTACTAAAGCTAAATCGGATAGCGTTGCGGCGAGAAGGCATATTGCAAAAGATATTCACGACAAAGATATCATTAAAGAACTTTTTACTGATATCGTTGAAAAAATCGGCAGCAGACCGGGCGGTTATACTCGTATTGTGAAGTTAGGTAACAGATTTGGTGATGCAGCTGAAATGTCAATTATCGAACTTGTGGATTTTAGCGATCTCATCAAAGAGAAGAAGACAAAAAAAGCAGCCTCGAAATCTAAAACAAAAGATGCTGAAGATGTTGAAGAAGCAAATGTAGTTGAAGAATCTTCTGATTCAACTGAAAAGAAGTCTGCAAAAACAAAGGCAAAAAAGACTGCAAAACCGAAAGTTGATAAAAAAGAAACTAAAAAAACTACCAAAAAAGTTTCGACAAAAAAAGTTGCTGATAAATCTTCTACATCGAAGAAATCAAAGAGATCAGATTAGTAAAATGATTAAATATGTTTTATAAATTAAGAGCGGCTACATAGCTGCTCTTTTTTTTATTATGAAAAATGTGATATTCACCAGATCGGTTTTTAACCTTAATGATCTTCCGAAAGATGATCTTCCCGAAATTGTACTATGCGGACGTTCGAATGTCGGAAAATCATCATTTATCAATACTGTCTTCAACAGAAAGAACCTTGCCAAAATATCTTCATCTCCAGGTAAAACAAGATCATTGAATTTTTATCTCGTTGAGGAAAAATTCTACATTGTTGATTTACCCGGATTTGGATACGCGAAGGTTTCAAAATCTGAAAGAGAAAACTGGCAGAAATTAATTGAAAATTATCTTGCTCAGAGAAAAAATATTCATTCGGCTTATCATTTCATTGACAGTCGTCATGAACCCACTAAACTTGATATTCTTCTTCATGATTATCTAAAAGAGTATGGAATCCCTTATACTGTGATTCTGAATAAAGTCGATAAACTGACTCAGTCCGAAATAGCAAAAAGTAAAAACACTCTGAAAAAATTTTTCCCGGAACTAATGGATGGCGAAAATCTTATTGCATTTTCTTCCGTGAAAGGTCTGGGAAAAAAAGAAGTGATTTCCCGGCTGAGAAGTACAATCGTCTGATGAAATTCTCTTAAAGTTTTATTATACTTAGAACCTATTTTAATAGCTTGTTACAGTTGACATATTTTAAACATTTGTTCCGGATATGTTAGATGAGCATCAGTGGTAAGAACAGAAAACGTCTACTTATTTTTCTTATAATCCCAATTCTTATAATTATTCCTTTCGTAACAACCGACCTTTACATAAGATTAATTGCTGCGCTTGTATTGGTTATCTACATTGGGTTTATAATTTTTTTGCGCGATTCAATTCGTACGGATTTTCTTTTTCAACGGGACGACCCAATAAAAACTCCATCTCCGGATATTCCGAAAATTGTTTTGCCCGAAGACGGTAAGATAGAAACCGAACCCGGCGAAGAGTTTAAAATTATTTCAGCTAATAAAGAAATTGAAATAATAACCGCCGATACTGTCGCGGCGCCTGGAAGTTCCTCAAAAAGGGTACTTCTTAAACCTCCGGATTTTAAAGAGAATTTTGACAAGATTGTTCATGAAGAATTACCGGAAGGTATCGGACATGACGCTCAGTTTATTTTCACGCTTGACAGAGTGCTTCGCGTGCTTAAGGATGCTTTTTTTGCTCACACTGCGGTTTATTTCTGGTATAATCAGAACAAACGGAAATTGACTCTTGAGAAATTTATATCAGGCTCGAAAGATGTTAAATCTGAGAAGTTTGATATTGATGATGATATCCTCAGCAAAATAATTCTTAATGAAGAGCCGGAACTGTTATCAAACATTTCTCCAAAAGTTGAAGCTGATGTAATTCGTTATTACCATAAACCTCAGGGAATCCGAAGTTTCGTCGGCGTTCCACTTTATTATAAAAAACGTTTGCTCGGAATTCTTGCCCTTGATTCAAAAGACTCTGATGCATTCGGTGTTGAAACAATTTATTCACTCGGGAGATTTGCCCGCGTTGTTTCAATTCTTATCTCGCTCTTTGAAGAAAAATTTGTTGAAAATCAGGCAGAAATAAAATTGAACGCTCTACTGCAAATTTTAAAAAATGACCAGAAGTATACTACAGAAGCAGAACTTTTTTCGGCTGTTCAAAATACGGTAAAAAGTCTCTTGCCATGGGATGCATTTACGATTGTCGCATTCAAACCAAAAGAACAAAAATTCCGGACGACAAAAATTGTTAATAACACAACACTTAAATATATCGGTGAATTTCTTGATGTTGAACTGACGGGGACCTTAACCGGTGAGGCTATTGTGAAAGGTGTTCCTGTTAATATAGGAGATACATCGGAAAAGAAATATAAAAGATTTACGAAGAATGAAGATGTTAGTTTTGACGGATCATTTCTTGCCATCCCTCTGAATTACGATAACCAGAATTTTGGAGTGCTTTGTTTTGAAAGTATGAAAAAAAATAACTACACAAGTGCTGACGTAAAATTCGCGGTTGAAGCCACAAAATTTTTCGCATTCATTTTTTATTCATTTTCATCTCAATTATTGCTGCGCGGTTTACTTAACGTGGATATTGAAACCAAAACTCTGAATAAAGAAACATTTACGGAACGATTGAGTTGTGATTTGGTTAAAGCGCACGAACTCAAAGCGACCGGTGCTATTGCGCTTATCAACATTGACGAATTCATGGAACAAGAATCCCTCTTTGAAGGTGATCCTTTCCCGGCTGTGCTTAAATCTGTTTCGGCGATGATTGTTGAAGAAATGACACCGCTCAATATTATCGGAAGATTAAGTAAACGTGTTTTCGGTGTATACTTTTTCAACTCAACAACAAAAGATGTTTATCTATGGGCTGAAAAATTAAGAGTGAAAATTGCACGAAAGTCTATTCCAGTAATTTCAAAACAAACTGCCTTCACAGTTTCTGTGGGTGTGGCTTCTACAAACGGAAAAATTGATGTTGATGAAGTAGTGAGCGATGCTGAACTTGCCTTAAATAAAGCAATTGAAAAAGGCGGGAATGCGGTTAACAGACTAAATTGAAAGTGTAATATGAATAATTTTATCGTTATTGTTCTCGATGGTGTTGGAGTCGGTGAACTGAATGATGCAGCCAGATATAACGACAAAGGGAGTGATACGCTCGGAAATATGTCCCGGGTTATTGGAGGATTAACACTTCCGAATCTTGAAAAATTAGGGCTCGGTAACCTTCATGAAATCAAAGGATTGAAAACACAAAAAAAACCGCTTGCCTCTTTTGGTAAACTCGCTGAATGTTCAATCGGAAAAGATTCTACAACCGGGCATTGGGAATTGGGCGGCTTGCGAATAGATTTTGAATTTCCTCTTTATCCGAATGGATTTCCTGAGGAAATAATTAATTATTTTGTTTCGAAAACAGGTGTCGGCGGGATACTCGGAAATAAAGCCGCTTCGGGAACTGAGATTATTTCAGAGCTTGGCGATGAACATGTTAAAACAGGTTTTCCTATCGTTTACACATCAGCAGATTCGGTTTTTCAGATAGCTGCGCATGAAGAAATTATTCCTCTACAAAGACAATATGAAATCTGTAAAATTGCACGCCATGAAATAATGATTAACGAACATACCGTCGGAAGAATTATTGCGAGGCCTTTTATTGGAAAATCCGGCGCGTATGAAAGAACTACGAACAGGAAAGACTACGCGGTTGATCCGCCTTCGGATACGATATTGAATTTTTTACAACGCGCGGGAATTCAAACCATTGGCATCGGAAAAATTAACGATTTGTTCAATTACAATGGTATTTCCGTTTCCGAAATTACTAAATCGAATCTGAAGGGAATTAAGAAGATTGTTGAATGTCAGCAAAAATACAGTAACAGTTTTCTCTTTGCGAACTTGGTTGATTTTGATGTATATTTCGGACACCGGAATGATCCAGTTGGATATTACAGAGCGCTTCAGGAATTTGATTTTCATTTGCCCGAAATTCTGGAGTCTCTTGACGAAACCGATGCATTAATCCTGACTGCCGATCACGGTAACGATCCTACGGATGTAAGTACTGATCACACACGGGAATATGTACCGCTGTTGTTTTACAGGAAAGAAAGGGGTGGAAAAAATTTAGGTATTAGAAATACTTTTGCTGATGTTGCGCAGACAATTGCTCACTATTTTAAGGTAAATAATAATCTTAACGGGACAAGTTTCTTAAATGAGTGAAGACGTCAAAACCAGATTATTATTGCAAAACCTGAATCCGGACAAATGCCCGGAAGTAATAATTTTTACCGAGGTGTTTGGTAAACAAAGAACTACCACTTTACATCAGATCGACAGCTCTGCCCGTAATAATTCAAAAACTATAAAACAAGAGATAATTTTTCTTTCTAGACAAATCTCTTTTATTAACACTTTTTTACTGTTTACTGTAAGTGTGAGTAAAAGTATCATAACAGAATTAATTGAACAGCATAATAAAGGATTTTTTTCGGGATATTTTAATAAATTTAGTACAAGTAAGTTAGGAATAAGTAACCCTATAGTAATTTGAGGAATATTTGATTTTAGGAAAAGTAATAGGTACGGTCTGGTCAACCAGGAAGGATGAAAATTTAGTCGGATCTAAATTTCTCATCGTACAGCAATTAAAGCTGGATTATACACCGAAAGAAAATTTTGTTGTTGCGATTGACTCAGTTGGCGCTGGTGTGGGAGAAGTTGTGTTGGTTGCTCAGGGAAGTTCCGCCCGTCAAACAACAATTACAAAAAACAAACCCGTTGATGCTGTAATTATGGCAATTGTTGATAAGCTGGATGTATCTAGAAAAGATGAAATATTAAGTTCGGTTGAGAAGTAATGGAGCTGGGGATTGTAATAGGCACTGTTTGGGCCACCCGTAAGTATGAGACTGTAAACAACTATAAAATGCAGTTTGTACAACCTATAAATGCTGAAATGAAAGAATTGGGCGAACCTATTGTAGCGCTCGATACGATAGGAGCCGGACCTGGCGAAATTATTTTTTATGTAACCGCCAGCGAGGCAGTAATACCGCTTGATGTTGACATGGCACCTGTCGATGCATCAATTGTCGGTATAGTTGATTCAATAAATTCCGAAATCAACCAGTAGGGAGGGTTAAATTGAAAATAACCAAG
>CAZEXO010000242.1:4690-5987 GCA_964516545.1 uncultured Melioribacteraceae bacterium | reverse complement strand
ATTTGGGGCGCATCAATTGCCATTTCAACTTCCGGCGATTGAGCCGAAGCAACTACTTCACCGGTCTCAGCGTTCAGTAACGAGGCTTTAAGCGACGAACTTCCTACATCATAACCTAACAATAATTTTTTAACAGACATTTTTTCCTCAGGATTTATTTTCGAAAATAATTTACGGATTGGTTTGTAACTATAATCACGTGAACAATAGAAACAATTCAAAATTGTTTTCGTGAAAATAGGAAAAAATATTTTCTGTTGTAAGGCTATATTGAGAGTAAGCTAAAAGAAACGGAACACGGATTTTCATGATCATTATGAAAAGACAGAATTAAAAAACACACCGTGATTTGAAAGATGAGCAAATTATTGTTTTTTTTAGTGGAAAATATTTTCTTAGCTACTACGCGTATAAGTTCATCTAATGAAGCGTAACAAAATAGTTTTCCTTTCCGTATGTAAAAAAGCCCGATGTGTTAAACCGGGCTGAGTTAAAATATCTTTCTATGGAAGAATCAGATAACCATTCCATCCTGAATAATTCCTCCTTTGGGAATTATTACTAATCCGTCGCGGGCATACCAATTTTCATTCTGCGAATCAGGTCTGTCAGGAATAAAACGTATATGAACATTTTTTCCGACACGGGCGTTTTTGTCTATCAGTGTCGATTCAATTACCGAATTATCGCCGATACCAATATTCGGTCTTTTGCGTTTAATATTTTTTTCGTATTCATAGTCATCTTCGTAATAGTCCGCACCCATGAGTACTGAAGAATTAATTGTAACATTTTTACCAATAATACTTCTTATCCCCACCACTGATTTGTTAATTTCGCCGCTCGCGATTTTGCATCCGTCAGTAAGTAAAACTTCATTCAGCTTGACATTGCCCATTTCTGTCGGGGGTAAAAATCTCGGACGAGTATACAACACTCTTTTAGGATTGCTCAGCGCGAAAGGAGGATTCGGAGAAGTAAGTTCGAGGTTCACCTCGTAGAATCTTTTTATTGTGCCTATATCAGCCCAGTAACCGTTAAAAACATATCCCATAACTTTGTATTTCTGTATTGCCTGAGGAATAATATCTTTTCCGAAATCAACACTTGGAGAGTTTAACAATTCTTCAAGCAGATCGATGGAGAACACATAAATCCCCATAGACGCCATGAAAGGTTTATCAGTGCCTGGCATACTTATCAGTTCGGGAAAAAACTCTTTGGATGGTTTTTCTTTGAAGTCGGTTATCTGCCCGTTATTACTGCGTTTAAGTATTCCAAGAGCGCTTGCTTCAGA
>CAZEXO010000242.1:0-4680 GCA_964516545.1 uncultured Melioribacteraceae bacterium | reverse complement strand
GGTTGAACTGCAAGAGTAATGTCGGCTTTAGTTTCAATGTGGTATTCAACGAATTTACTGTAATCCATTTCGTAAAGATGATCGCCGGCAAGTATCAGAACATACTTGGCGCGTGAATGTTTTATCTCGTTGAATTGTTGACGAACCGCATCGGCTGTTCCCTGATACCAGCCTTCGCTGCTGGGCGTTTGTTCTGCTGCAAGAATATCTATCCATCCGTCTGAAAAAATATCTCTTACATATGTGTTCGTGATATGGCGATGCAGAGAAACTGAATTAAACTGAGTGAGTATGGAGATTTTGTCGATACCCGAGTTAAGACAATTACTTATCGGTACATCAATGAGCCGGTATTTTCCGGCAATTGGTACAGCCGGTTTGGAACGTTTATGCGTTAACGGTGCAAGTCTTGTTCCCCTTCCTCCCCCGAGAATTAATCCCAAAACATTTTTCATATACATATTATTATCCAGTAAATAGTTAGAATCAATTACCAAAACAAACCAACGAGCAGACGGTTTTAATTTAGTGATTATTGGACATCGAATCCAAAAAATATTTTCAGGTATTATTGCTGAGTGAATGTCGTTGGTGTTATAAAGATTGACAAAGAAAATTTTTTTTTAAGGAATCAAAAGGAATTTATGTCGCACCTCCGGAGATTTATTTCTTCATTTCACCAGGAGTACACTGATGTGCCGTCGCTCTGATGCTGAAATGTTATTTAATAATCTATTTAATTAATAGCCGCGAAGCAGCGGAATATTAGTAACGACCAAAACCTAAACAACACTAAAGCTGTAGAATAGCGACACAATTTTTAGATAAAAATATTTTGCATAAAAAAACCCGTGAATAACTAAATCCACGGGTTTGTTTTGATTTATTAACATTTATTTCTTGTTTATCTCCCCATCCAGCCGCCGTCAACAGTAACAACAGTTCCGTTAAGATAATTCGACGCGTCAGAGCACAGGAAAACAATTGTGCCCATTAAATCTTCAGGCGTTCCCCATCGTCCCGTGGGGATTCTGTCAAGAATTGCTTTGTTACGAACAGCATCCTCCCGCAGAGCTTTTGTATTTGCCGTAGCGATGTAACCGGGAGCGATAGCATTTATCGTGACACCTTTTGACGCCCATTCGTTTGCAAATGCCATTGTTAATTGCTTGATTCCGCCTTTTGAAGAAGCATAACCCGGAACGGTAATTCCACCCTGGAATGAAAGTAATGATGCGATGAATACAATTTTTCCGTAACCCCGATCAACCATATCTTTGCCGATTTCACGGGTTAAGATAAATTGCGCTGTTAGATTTATATCAATCACTTTATCCCAGTATTCATCAGGGTGTTCAGCTATCGGCTTTCTTAAAATCGTACCGGCGTTATTCACCAGAATATCTATCTTCGGAAAATCAGCCTTAACGTTTTTGATAAATTCGTAAAGTGAATTACGGTCGGAAAAGTCACTTACATAGGACTTAAATTTACGTCCCGTTGTAGCAATCATTTTTTCTGTTTCGATGAACTCATCAACGTATGAAACTCCAATTATATCAGCTCCGGCTTCCGCAAGTGCCAGAGCATAATATTGACCAATACCCTGGTTAGAGCCTGTTACTATTGCTGTTTTTCCATCCAGCTTAAATTTTTCCAGAATCATTTTATTATATCCTTATTTTTCTTTGCGCCCTGGAGTATTTGTGGCAAAAAATTTTTCGCCACAAAAGCTCGAAGGCTCGAAGTTATTTAAAGAAAGGTAAAAGAATATTTTCAAAATCAGCTTTCATCATATAAAAATAAACAGCCGTTAATCAAGTTTTGCCGGTTCAAGTCTTGGCACAAGTAAATGTATAATTAATAATGCAACCAGGTAAATAACACCAGCAATAGCAAACATGATTTCATAACTGCCTGTATTTGTTCTTAACCATCCTGCGCCCAGGTTCATAAAAAATCCACCCATAGCTCCGGCAAAACCGCCGATTCCTACAACAGAACCTACGGCTTTACGCGGGAACATATCCGAAACAGTCGTAAAAATATTTGCAGAAAATCCCTGATGCGCTGCGGCGGCAACACCGATTAAAATTACCGCAACCCATTTTCCTTCAACATAAGGAGCGGCGGCAACAGGAAGAATACACAGAGCGCAAATCAGCATTGCAATTTTCCGCGCCTTGTTTACAGTCCAATTTCGTTTCATAAAAAATGAACTTAACCATCCGCCACCCACTGAACCGCCATCGGCAAGCAGGTAAACGATAACCATCGGTATTCCGATTGTACTTAAATTTACTCCGAAACGATCATTCATGAATAACGGGAACCAGAATAAATAAAACCACCATATTGCATCGGTTAAAAATTTTCCGATAGAAAAAGCCCACGTTTGTCTCAATGGTAAAAGACTTAACCACGGAATTTTTGCAGGCGGATCCGGCGGATCGCTTTCGATATGCGCCAGTTCAGCTTTGGATAATTTCGGATGCTCGCCGGGCTTACGATATACCGGCAACCAGAATACAACCCAAATTAATCCCATCAAACCAGTTATAATAAATGCCTCCTGCCATCCCCAGGTTAGCGCAATCCATGGGACTAAAAGTGGTGCAATTATCGCTCCTACATTCGAGCCGGCGTTGAATATTCCAGTCGCGAAAGCTCTCTCTTTTTTGGGAAACCATTCGGCAACTGTTTTAATAGCGGCGGGAAAGTTGCCGGATTCACCTATACCCAAAGCAAAACGCGCAATTCCAAATCCGAAAGCTGAACGAACCAACGCATGGGCAGCAGCAGCCAACGACCATATTGTTAAATAAATCGAATACCCGTAGCGTGTTCCGATTTTATCGATAAACCATCCCGCAAAAAGAAATCCTATTGCATAAGCAAGTGTGAAAGCAGCGCTGATATAACCGTACTCCTGGTCGGTCCAACCGATTTCATCGCGGAGAGTAGGAGCTAAAACACCAAGCACTGCGCGATCGACATAGTTGATAGTTGTTGCGAAAAAAAGCAGCGCGCAAATTACCCAACGATAATGACCGATTTTTGTTTTAGGTTCCAGCATACCCGCTGAGTTTTGTTGAAATTCTGTATTACTCATATCAGGGTCCCTATATTTTAGATGAAAAGTCTATTAAAATATTTTTTTATTTAAGCGCTTTCATTGGAATTGCATCCATATCATCAAACACCTGATTCTCACCACCCATCGCCCAGATAAATGAATAATTTTGTGTCCCGACTCCGGCATGCATCGACCAACTCGTTGAAAGTATCGCCTGTTTGTCACGAACAATCATATGTCTTGTCTCCTCAGGTTCGCCCATCAAATGAACAACAACTGATTCAGGATTGAGATTAAAATACATATAAACTTCGGAACGTCTTTGATGAGTATGCGCGGGCATAGTATTCCAAACACTACCGACTTCAAGTTCGGTTAATCCCATTACAAGTTGGCAGGTAGGCATTGTACCCGGATGAACGTACTTGTAAATGGTGCGTTTGTTGCATTGCTCAACCGAGCCAAGTTTTACGGGAGTTGATTTTGAAAAACTAACATGAGTAGTCGGATATTCCGCGTGAGCAGGATAACTTACAAAATAGTACATAGCCGGTCTTTTCGCCTCTGCACTTTTGAAAAGAATATTTTTTGCACCGCGTCCGATATAAAGCGCGTCTTTATTTCCCATTTTATATTCTTTTCCATCGATGATTACGGAGCCTTTATCACCAATGTTTATAACTCCTATTTCACGACGCTCCGCAAAATATTCTGCTGCCATTTCCTTTTTGCTTGCAGTTAACTTCAATGTTTTCCCGGAAGGTACTGCAGAACCGGTGATTGAACGATCAACATCCGAGTAAACCATTGGTATATTATTTTTCTGAAAAAGATTCTCAATCAAAAATGAACTACGAAGTTCATTGGTGTTCATCATTGAAAATCCGTCGGGATCGGGTGAATATCTAACTTCCATAAATACTCCTGTTTTTTAAGCAGTGTAAGTGGTTGAAGCGGTCGCTCCGCCTCTGCCTGTCCAGTTCGTATGGAAAAATTCGCCGCGCGGTTTATCTACGCGTTCATATGTATGCGCACCGAAATAATCTCTTTGAGCTTGCAAAAGATTTGCAGGCAGTCTCTCATTTCTTAATCCATCAAAATAATTTAACGCTGTTGAAAGAGCGGGAATCCAAATTCCGTTAGTTGCAGCCGCGGCAATAACTTTTCTCCAGCCTGCCTGAGCTTTTTCAATTTTTTCTTTGAAGAACGGATCAAGCAATAAATTATTCAATTCAGGATTTTTATCAAACGCTTCTTTAATTTTTCCAAGGAACGCAGAACGAATAATACAACCGCCACGCCACATCAAAGCAATTCCACCGTAATTTAAATTCCATCCGAAATCTTTAGCGGCATATCTCATCAGAATATAACCCTGCGCGTATGATACTAATTTGGAAGCATAAAGCGCATTCATAAGATCATTCAAGAAAACTTTTTTATCGCCTTCGAATTTTGGTTTTGGTCCGCTTAAAACTTTTGAAGCTTCAACGCGGTCATTTTTCATCGCCGATAAACATCTGGCGTAAACAGCTTCACCGATTAATGTTAAGGGAACGCCGATATCAAGCGAGGCAATGCCCGTCCATTTACCCGTTCCTTTT
>CAZEXO010000241.1:559-6015 GCA_964516545.1 uncultured Melioribacteraceae bacterium | reverse complement strand
TGCTGGTCATTAGATTCCTGACATCCTCAATTAATTTGTTGAAATCTTCTGCTTGTTCAGAAGTTAATCCCGATTCATCAACATTTTGTGCTCTTTGTTCGGTTCTCATACTTGATGAAGCAGCTTTTTTTGCCCGAATTAATGCCTGCTCTCTCCTAACAGCATCACCATAAACAGCACTTGGAGCCTGCGCGGTAGCTCCGCTTCCCCTGCCTTGTAAAGCTGAAACAGCAGTTCTGTGATTAGCTATTAATTCGGAAATCTCCTGTTCGGCGCTTTTTACATAAATTTTATCCCCTTTAAAAAATATTTCATGTTTTTCCGAACCAACATTAAATTTCCTTTTCTTTGTCCACCACTGAACTAATCTCGCAACTCCTCCCCTAACCGCCGTGGCGCCGCGGCGAAGTATATCCAAAAATGCACGTCCCATACTCATCGCTTTGTCTATCAGCCAGCCAATGGCACCGTCAACCTTTTCACGAATCTTTTCAATCATCTCCCCGACTTTTCTTCCTATCCCGCCAAGTCCAACCTGGTTAGCGAGGAATCCGATAATTACCGGCATGGCGCGATGCATGGCATTCTCAATAAAATTTGCCGCGACTCTGATATTCCCCTTTGCGATTTCTGCGACTCCTTCAACAAAGGAATTAACTATTTCCAGCATTTGTCTCAGGTATTTCATAAATGATTCAATGGCGCGGTAAATTGCAATAACGCTGTTCACCACAGCCATTATTCCCGTGGGATCAAGCATACTCAAAAGTTTTGTAACAACTTTTTCAACGATTTTTGTAATTACCCAGTTTCTGACTGATTCAAGTACCGTGTCCCAGAGATTACTGAGTTTTTCAACAACATATTCCCAGATGGCAACCGGTCCGCGTGTGTAAACATCTTTGATGAATTTCCAGATACCCTCAAGCTGGTCGAGCATTCCGCGAATCCTGTCAACTTTATCCTGCCCGATCTTTTCTGCCAGCTTTTTCCAAATCTTATCCATTGTTATGCCCAGCACTTCAAGTACAAAACCGAGAACTGATTTAAACGTGAAATCCGGCGGTGGATTAACACCGGCATCTCTCAACTCACCAAACAACCAGCCGGTAACGCCGAATATAAGATGCTGGAGAATATTGTCGAAGAACTGAATAAATCCCTGTTTAATTGCCCGAAGAATATTCTTGAGGAATCCGATTGGGTCGCGTTTAATGTCATTTATCGCCTGCATGGCTTTAGTGATGATATTCCTGATAAGGTTCGTCGGGAATCTCATAATTGCGAGGAGCACTTCGATCACGATTTTTAATATTTCCCATACAAAGGCGAATAGTCTACGGATAGGATCAGCAAATAATCTCACAAGCCGTGCGAATGCTTCAAGCGGCGCTGCAAGATCGTGGAGTGAGAATGACTCCCATGCCGTTTTGAAGAGTCCTGTAATATATTCCCAGGTAAATCCGAGAGTTTCAACGGCAGCATTAATTCGGGCAAGCGTTCTGGCGATGGCTCCTGTTTGTTTCATCTGCTGGAATTGTTCTTCGCCCCCTTCCATCAGACTCATGAATCCGCGAATTACATTTTCCGGAGTGCGCGGAACTCTCTCGCCGGTGAAAGGATCCTTACTTAAAATGACAGTTATTAAATGGAAACCCCTCGTCTCGTGCGCAAAGGCTGATAACCTTCTTAATAAAGCATCCTTAATGAACTTGAGAATCTGAAGTGCTACTTTAATGACGAATGTTATGATTCTTCCCACTGGAGCCGCGAATAACGAGACAATTTGTTGAAAAGTTGAAATCGGACTCATGAGGTTTTCGATGGTAACAAGGTCCCACGCTTCTGAGAAAAGAGCTTTGATGGTTTCCCATGACAGATTTAATTCGGCCACCGCTGTATCAATCCAATCCGCGGCTCTTTGCAATGAACCGGATTCCTGCATTTGTCTGAGTTGTTCTTCACCGTCTGCTGATAGCAGCATAAATCCCCGTATAAGATTCATACCGTTTCTTTCAACCGGTTCATCGGTAATAGGGTCTTTTTCAAGAATAACGCAAAGTAAAGGATATCCGCGCGTATTTTTTACATGGAGCGATAACTGCGTAAGTACATAATTTTTTACTATGCGTAAAAATTCAGTTGCAACGTTTCCGGCGAAAGTAATAATCTGACCGATAGGTCGCCGTATAATATTAGCGGCTCTTTCCAGAACGCCGTTTGGGTTTCCGACATCGGAGAGCGATAGACTATCCCAGAAATCTTCAATATCTTCCTTGATACTAGTCAGGCTGATATCAATTCCCTCAATCTGAATATCAAGCCAGGCAGCAGCTTCGGCAAGAGCACCGGTTTCTTCAAGCTTTCGCTTGAATAATCCACCGAAGGGAATAATATCCAAACCGGCTATTATAAAATTCATTCCGTTACGAGTGACGGGGTTACCTGAAACCGGATCCTGACCAAGAATAACCGATAATAATTTGTATCCCGGAATTTCCACAACAAAATCATGGAATTTGTCTTTAATAAAATTCAGACCCGCTTCAAGACCTTCGGAAACGAATTCGACGGCGCTGCTTGCAACATCAGAAACAGCGTCCCACGCGTCGCCCCACCATGATCGTTGAATCATTGGTTTTGCCGTAGTTGTCTGATTGCTCTTTTTCTGCACATCGTTTGTCACTCTTTTTTGAACCGAGACACCCTGTTGAATAGTATGGGTAAGCTCATGAGCCAACAGATTTTTTCCCTCGGAAGAATCCGGATTATATTTGCCTTCGTTGAAATAAATATTATTGCCGTGGGTAAATGCCTGGGCGTTGATTTGACTGCTCATCTGCGCGGCGGTACTATCAGTATGGATTCTTACTCCGCTGAAATCGGCATTTAAGTTTGATTCCATAAATGAGCGTGTACCTGACGACAACTGCGAACCGCCGGACGTGGAAGAAGCCAGTGTACTTTCAAAACCTGAAGCAGATGGTTGAGAATTATTTACAGATCCATAGGATTTTCGTTGTACTTCCTCTTTGGGCTTTTGTTCAGGTTCATTGATATTAACAATGTATTTGATTCCGGCTTTCTTTTTATCCGGTTTGGTCTGAAGCTCTTCTTTCTTCTGTACCTCGTCTTGATTCTTTTCATCTTGATTCTGAACTTCTATCTTTGCCTGCGCCTGTTCCTTCTCCTCTTCCTGCAATTGGAGTTTTGTCTGAACCTGTTTCTTCTCTTCTTGTTTATTGATATTTGTTATTTGAAATTTTGCCTGGGTCTCTTCTTTCTTTTCCTCTTTTTGTATTTCTTCCTTTTTCTCTTCCTGTAATTGAAGTTTGGTTTGAGGTTCTTTTTTCTCTTCTTGTCTATTGATATTTGTTATTTGAAATTTTGCCTGGGTCTCTTCTTTCTTTTCCTCTTTTTGTATTTCTTCCTTTTTCTCTTCCTGTTTCTGAATTTCCTCTTTCTTTTCTTCCTGCCGACTGATATCTGTTATTTGTGATTTGGATTGAACTTCTTCCCGCCCCGGCGGGTAAATTTTCTCATCCTGCTTTTGCAGTTCTTTTTTTTCTTCCTGCTTCTGCAACTCCTTTTTTTCTTCCTGTTTCTGAAGTTCGTTTTCTTCTCTCCTATTAATAATCGTTACTTGCGGTTTGGATTTAATTTCCCTTTTATCATCCCCGGATTTGTTGATTACATTTTCATTTGTTTTATAACTCGGAGGAGCGTTTGTAATAAGATCAGCCATCCGGTCTGCTTCACGTTCGAATTTATCACCAGGTTGACCGATGTTTAGTTTTGAATTAATACTAAGGGATGAAATTCTGATTGGATCAGAAATAGATTTATTAGAGGATGCCTCTCTTGTTTTTTGGTTACCGATTTGCGACTTTTTTTGTAAATCTGATGCTTTACTTACAAATGCCTGCATTCTAGTTAACCTGCCTTCCAAAACAACCGTAAAATTGGATTTAATCCCGCTTATTCAGAGGTATAATTTTCTTTCATAGTTTTATCGGAACCTGATTGTTTTCGTACTTCTTGCAGCATTGCGAATATTATCTGAAACAGTGATTGTCACATTGCCGGTATAACCGGCCGGTCTGTTAACTTGAGCTGTTCGTGCCGGAAGTGCTGCATCAGGTCCTACAACAGCATCGGGAACAATTGTAACACCAGCGGTTGTTGAAGCAGCGTCGATAGCCCAATTCACAACTCTGCCACCCGGATCTGCATTAACAGTAACATTAATGCTGTTCGTGCCGGCTGGTACTCTCCTCGGACCATTTATTCTGCCAAGTTCAACCGGGACAGTTCTTATTCTTGCCTCAATTTGTCTATTTGGAAAGACCGCATCCTGAACACGAACGGTAGACCTTCCGGCTGCTAAGCCTGAAGTAATTGTCGCGGCATTACCAACAGGTTGAGCTGCCCCTCCAACAGGAACAGTAAATGCTATTGTTCCATTAACAACACTCCAATTTACGTTCCGACCTGCATGTGTAGTAGCAACTGTTAATTCACCAGTGGCAACTCCATCGGCAGCTATCCTTTGAGCGGGAGGAGCGAGTGGATTTACAGTGACATTCGTTAAATTTATTAAAGGAGAAGCAACACCCACATACGGACTAACGTAATTTTCATTAAAAGGATTTGCTCTTGCGCCCGGAAAGATATGTTCGCTTCTGAAACCGAATGAATTTCTTCCTGTTTTTATTAAACTTCTGCGATGAATTCCGTTATCAAATTCATCACTCCACACACCTGCCCAGCTGTACCAATGAAACCCCTGACGAATGATCAAGACTCTCGGCAGCCTTGCCGCTACGCCGGGTCCTTCATATCGGTTGACATTCATAAGATTATCATCTGGTGCTGCACCTGGTGGGACAATAGTTGGAGTGCCTAAGGTATCGGTAATAGCATTCGCCCGAGCTGCTAAATTAAGTCGGGGTACGGGATTTGGTCCCGTTCCGTTAACAATAGGCAAAAGATTAAAATCGTCACGCCCACCGTTGGTTACAGTTTCACCTACTATTCTGTTAAAATTTGCAGCGGGGACGTTGTGCGACGAGGCAAACCTTAATGTGTTCACAACTCCGTATTGAACACCTCTTGCTGCCTGAGCGGGAAATCCACTTAACCTTATGGCGACCGGATTGATTGGCAATGTTGCATCTCTCGATGTTCCGGTTGCGTTATCAGTTACTCGTAAACTGATATCACCGGTTGTCGCTCCCGGAGTTACTGCTAAACCTGCAACAGCCGCTCCTCTATCTCTTCTTAAGGTTACTGTCATTGGTCGAACTGAAGGCGATCCTCCCGGCGCAGAAGTTATTACCGTATTTGCACTATTCCCTGCAACTCCTCCCCGGTTTGGATCAACAGTATCGGCAGGACCAACTACTCCATGTCCGGGAATGGGATTTTGAAACGCAGGTACAGGAGTAAAGTTAACA
>CAZEXO010000241.1:0-549 GCA_964516545.1 uncultured Melioribacteraceae bacterium | reverse complement strand
TGCTAATTCAGCATTAACCGTAAAATTTCCTCCGGCAGCCGCAATTGATGCAGCCGTGGATTGAATTGTTGCTGTTTTTCTTCTTCCACTAATTGAAACGCCGGCAGGAGCTCCTACCAATGACCAGCTAATTCTTGGATTGCCTGCAACGGTTGCAGAGACCTCTAAACTTCTCCCGACCCCTATTTCATTTCCGGCAACTACACCCGTAATCATTGGCGCTGCCTGAATCTTTCCCTTCACGGTCGATGACTTCGAAACGGAAGTATTACTTCCGGAATTCTTTGATGGCGATGCATGTCCCTGCTGTATTACATGTGTTAATTCATGTGCAATTAAATGTTTTCCTTCACCTGTCCCGGGATTATACTTGCCTTCGTTAAAATAAATATTACTGTCGGTTGTAAATGCCTGCGCACCTAACTGTTTATTCATCTGTACAGAATTCTGATCGGTGTGAATTTTTACATGTTCGAATGACGTTCCGAAACGAGGTTCCATATAATTCCTCACATTATCATTAAGCGCATCACCTCCGGTTTTTGAATT
>CAZEXO010000240.1:0-6022 GCA_964516545.1 uncultured Melioribacteraceae bacterium | reverse complement strand
GCGCATTTCCCCCAGGCGCATCCTTTCGAAGTATACAGAGATATAGCTCCGGCTTTGGCATACTTGGTTAAATCCAAATCATCAAAATCCGGTTCAGGATATTTATTAATATCACCGTAAAATATTTCCGCGGGGTTTGTATTTTCTTTGTTGATATAGTTCGGAATATTAACTGATGAATCATTCGTTTCCAGTTTTTTTATTACTGTTAGGAACGGATATTCACCTTCTCCGATAAAAATCCCGTCAACGAAGTCATAAAGATTTTCATCTTTTGAAATGGTTGTATGTATTGAATTAATATAACTTCCCCCAAAATAAACTTTGACTCCCGGAAAATTACTTTTGAGCAAATATGCAATTAATAGTGAGGCTCCCAATTGATCACAGCTCAAGAGAGAGATACCGACAACATCGGGATTAATTATTTTAACTTCATTTTGTATATAGCTGTTTATAAATTTATAGAAAACCGAGTTTGATCTGCTGAGTATTATATCAGCAATTTCTTTTATATTCCTTTTAATAATTTTTTCAAGCAGACCGATAGAAGTGCCAAAAGTTTCTGTGTAGGTAATTCTGGTTACAGAACTTATTATTTCTGTCCAGTCAGGTACTTTTTCTCCTTTCCGAATTTTCTGATATTTGACTTTAGCACACTTACTTAAATAAATACCACGGCTTGTAAACTTTTCCAGAGTTAATAAATCTTTTTGTTCAAAATAATTCAGTACGTCTTTGGAATTCAGTTCATTAAACATTTCCTTTATATTTTTAAGCACGATGGTGAATAAATTCCTTTCCAACAATTGATATATGTAATTTACATTTATGTCTGCCTGTGTAACATCGTAACCCTTTTTCCGAAGAAAAGAAACCAAAGCCGGTGCGCCCAGTAAAGGATAGTCGATGTTGCTCAAAAACGGAGGCGTTAAAAAAAGAATTTTCATTTACACGAATTCCTAATTCATTATAAGAATTTCTTTTTTGTTCAAATAGTCCAGGTAAAACTTTACTTTATTCCTGAATGAAATTGAATTCACATTAAATTCCGGATTCTTAATATTGTTCAGAATATCAGCGCAGGTAAATTTATCGTCATAACCAAATGATCTGACGATCTCACAGAGTAAAACATCCTTTGTTGAGATTTTATTTTTTTTGAGGAAGTTATAAATCGGCATTCCGCCATCGCTGGACTTATTTCCCCAATAAATACCCTTGTTCAGTTTATATGTAGGATTTTGTTTTTCGGATTTGTTCTCAACTATTTTTGAATCCTGCTGAACGGTAATACCTTTGAATCCGTTTTTGCAGGCATATAGAAAAACACCTATTCTGTTTTTAAGTCGATATAAATGTTTGTTATCATTTGTATTCAGCAATTCTTTGATATTCTCTTTCAGAGCTGCAATTTCTTTTTCTGACATACCAATCGAATCATCGTAACGGAGACTTGGATCAAGTTCCTGATAAATATCGCTTCGAAGATTGGAGATGGAAAACCTTGTGAAATCATTTGCTATTTTCGATTTGACTCCAAGTGTAAAAACAGAAACTCCGACAAGATGCAATATTTCACTGTTATTTTTTATGAAGTCAAATGTATCCTGAGCGTCTTGTTTTGTTTCACCCGGAAATCCGATAATGATGAATCCATGTGTCAGAATCCCCGCCTGTGAAAAATTCTTAACCACTTCATATATTCTTTCGGTTGTTGAACCTTTATCCATCTTCTCCAGGGTATTGTTGTTGAAGGATTCAATGCCAATAGAAACCATCCGGCAGCCGGCTTTATACATCAGAGACGTAAGTTCAGGAGTGAATTGTTGTTCGATGCGTGCATTTAAGTACCAATTAATGTTAAGTCCTTTACGGATAATTTCTTGGGATATTTTTCTGCAGAGGGACGGCGAAATACACTCGTCATGAAAATGAAAATAGCGCACTTTAAAGCATGATGATAAATGAGCGATATCATCAACAATTTTCTCAGCGCTTTTCTGAACATAATTATCATTGTAGATCAGACTATGATCGCAAAATGTACACCTGTTCCAGTAACATCCCCGTGTTGCATATACAGGTAGTGAATATTCCGGACCCATATAATCGTTAGGATGAAACCCTGTAAAATCAGGCGCCGGGAGTGAATTAATACTTTCAAATTTATACTTCGGATTGGATATGACTTCACCATTTTTTATATAAACCAAATTTGGCACGTTCTCAAACTTGTTGTTGTTTTCCAGTTCAAAAAGAAGAGTTTCAAGCGGAACCTCTCCTTCGTGTGTAATAGCCGTGTCAAAAATCTCAAACATATTTTTATTATACTGAAGAAGGTGTTCAATCCTAGTAATTGCATTTCCTCCAACAGTGATATGTATATGATTATTAATATTTTTTACCAGTTTAGCGAGGGTTAAAGCCGGAATCAACTGAGAATAACTCGTAATCGATAAGCCAATTACATCAGGTTTTTGTTTAGCTATTTCAGGTATAATATCTCTGCTATAATAATCTACTAGAAAATTCTTTTCGGGATTATCCAGTAACGGAAGCATTTTTTTGAATGAATAATTTGCGCCATCGCTGTAAATCATCTCGAATCCCTTTAATTCGGCAAAACAGGGATACGCTTTAGTCACAACTTTATAAACGCAATTAATTACGCTCTGGGCTTTGGACATTTTTGCGGGACTATAAAAATCTTCCGGACTATTAATGATTCTTAGCGATTCCGTAATTTCATTCACAACAAATTCACTTAATAGATATTGTTTCTCAAGCTCTCTGTAAGTGTTGGTATTCTCTTCCAAATTGATATTGTCAAGTCTGGCTTTTATTATGTCACGACAGTTCTCAAGAAAACTCTTTTTAACAAATTCCTGATTAAGAGCAGCATTAATATCCCATTGAGTAACTTCATATCCTTTTTCATTAAGATAGGCTTTTAATACCGGCAAACTCAGGTAAGGATAAAAATTATTCCACAGCGGTGGAAATATGAGCAGTGTTTTCAGTCGATGTTTTTTTGTTTGAAGAATCATGTTCATCTATAGAATACTTTTAATTTTTAATCACGCAATTAACAGTTGTTCTTCTTTTGTTTTGAAATTATCATTGAATAACATTTGGTATACGGTATTATTCTTAAGTAATTCCGAATGTGTGCCGATTCCCACTATTCTTCCCTGATCCAGTACCAAAACTTTATCGGCATTAATAATGCTGGAGTACCTGTGAGCTATTGTGATAACTGTTTTATCTTTCAGCAAATGACCTAAATTTTGAAAAATCATTTCTTCAGATTTCATATCTACTGCCGATGTAGCTTCATCAAAAATAATAATCGGCGCATCTTTAATAAGCGCCCGGGCAATCATTAATATTTTTCTTTCTCCGCCTGACAATCTGGAGCCTTGCGGACCTATATAAGTTTTGATTCTGTTTTCCATCTTGCTGATTATTACATCAAGACCGATTGCTTTTATATAGTTATGAAATGATGAATCGGAATCTGAATTATTTCCATATCTTACATTTTCCTCAACTGATTCATTGAACAGCATATCATTTTGCGGTACGATTGAAATGTTTCTGTATAAAGATGAAGCGGTAACATTTTTTATGTCAATTTCATCGATTTTTATCGAGCCGTTTTGAGGATAATATAATCTGCTGAGTAAATTAGTTATCGTTGTTTTGCCGGAGCCGGTTTTTCCGACAATTGCGATGTGTTCACCAGGATTGATGTCGAAAGAGATATTTTGCAGGATGTAATTTTCCTTATTCGGGCTTTTCTTATTCGGGTGTTTAAAGTTAACATCGTTAAATGAAATTTTACCTTTTACGTTCTTCAGTTCAATCGGATCCTGGATATCAACAATCTCGGGTTTTGTGTCGAGTAATTCTTTAACCCGCTCAACTGAGGCCAAACTGGAATATATTGAAACATTATAATTTGCAACGCGTTGTAACGGCGCAAAAAGTCTTATCATGTAAGTATAAAACGCGACAAATCCTCCTATCGTCAGAGAATTAGTCATTACAAAATACCCGCCCATGCCCAGAACAATCATTATGGAAATTGTTGTAACCATACCAATAATGAAAACCGAAATGAATTTGATAATGTGCATCTTCAAAGTAGTATTGATATAATCCGTACTTCGTTTTTCGTGACGAGTGAGTTCATAATCCTGCGTGTTAAAAATCTTTACAACCGAAATGTTGTTTATTACTTCTATAAATAAGTTGGTAATGAACGCATCTTTATCTCTGGAAAGTTTTGCCAGATACTTTATTTTTTTTCCGAAGAATGAAAGAGAAATGAAAAATAAAGGAATCATAATCAATGACAATAAAGTCAATCCCCAATTAAGGTAAAAAAGGATGAAGAGAATGCCGGCAATTTGTGTAACATCCGGTAAAGTGCTTGTTAAAACAATGGAAATTATCGCATGAATACTGGTTACATCACCTTTGAGTCTTGTAAGGATATCCCCATGTTTTGTGTTTTGAAAGAAATTTACCGATAGACTCTGCAGGTGGCGAAAGAGATCATTTCTGATTTTAAAAATCATCCACGCGCCGACATATTCATGCCAATACTCCATCACAACCTTAATTCCGCTTGATAACAGCTGAACCAGAAAAAAGGCGCCGATCACGAGGTAGAGTGCTGAGAAATCTTTATTAACAAAAACCTCATCCAGCAAATATTTTAGAAATAACGGAGGCGCTAATGACAAAACGGCCATGATGAGGATAAGTGACAGAATTAATATAAACTTCCCCTTAAACGGAGTTATATAGGGGCGGAACATTATTAAATGCTCTTTGATTCTTGAGATTAACATTTTTTTCCAGATTTAGTAATGAAATTGGATACCAATGGTCTTTTGCTGATTTTGGTATCCAGTAAAAGTTTCAAACAAACAGACACATTAACATTTTTTATTTCGGATTGTCAGGACACGCGCACCCGCTGTTACAGGTATTATTATCATCCGAAAACAAACTTGCATCTTCTTCTAAATCCATTATTTCTTCCTCTTCAATAATCGGTTCTAAATAAGTAGTTTCTTCCATATTCTTTTTCACCTCCCACCATTAAGATTTCTGGTTCCGCCTTTTTGAACAAGACCTGAATCAATTCAAAAAGGTGAACGCCATTATTATCTGTTTATCTCTGCTTTTTTAACAGAGTCGATATTTATTTTCTTATTAGTATCCCCGAACATTTCATAATTCATTACCGCCATGATCAATAGAATTTTCAAAACAATTATTGATGTCACTTTGTTAATGAATGGATACCAATGGTCTTTTGCTGATTTTGGTATCCATCACAATTGTATTTAAGAAAAAACAGATGCATCAATTTTTATCATTTAATTAAATCTCCGATACTAATACCACTGCATCCGGTTATACATGTGGAATTAATGCTTACCAATCCGGCATCTTCCTCTAAGTCGACTATTTCTTCTTCCTCAATTACAGGATCTAGATAAGTGGTTTCTTCCATTTTTGTCACCTCCTCCTATAAATTTTTTAGTTCACATATTTTGAACAAGACCCTAATCAATTCAAAACAAGGAACAATAGCGTATGAGAATTATTTGTAAATTTTGTACACGCGAAAACATCAAGAATTAGTAACAGTATCCACTCAACAAATATTATTTTACTTTATTTTAATTCCGGCATTACATAATTATTTTCAGAATTTATTTTACATCACCGGATTTCAGATAATATTTATTCTGATACCTTAATGTCAGTTTAATAGTGGATACCAATGGTCTTTAACTGATTTTGGTATCCAGGTAAATTATATTCAATAGAAACACTTTTTTTTGCTGTTAGAATATATCTTTAATAATAGGTCCGCTGCATCCGGTAATACATGTGGAATTAACATCAGCTATTAAAGCGGAATCTTCCTCTAAATCGACTATATCTTCTTCCTCAATTACAGGATCTAGATAAGTGGTTTCTTCCATTTTTGTCACCT
>CAZEXO010000239.1:0-6159 GCA_964516545.1 uncultured Melioribacteraceae bacterium | reverse complement strand
TTAATTCATTCACTTTCAAATTTTGCGAGTCTTTTTATTCGGTTTTAATTACTCTTTTTATAGGAATAAATATTACTTCGTTAGTGAGAAACATAGGAACAACCAATTCATTTTTCACAGAATTAAAGTAAATATCGGCAGGTCCTGTGTGCCCGGTTGAAATTATTTCAGGCTTTCCTGAAAAGCTGTTATTATACTTATAGATTGTCCCCTTGTTTGAAAAACCATTTGCAAAACTTCCGGTATCCCAGGATGAAACATAAATATTTCCAAAGTCATCAATGGCTATACCGTCAAGATTTGTTATGCCCGTTTCAACGACGACCGTGGATTTCGAATTGGTGAGATTAATTTCATCGATAGTTGAATTCTCACGGAAATGACAAATAAGTAATCTGTTATTGAATTTATCGTAGATAATTCCGTTGGGATCGAGGAATAATGTTTTTTCGAATAACGAATAATTGTTCGAAGACAATTCAATTTTATAAATTGCGTCTCCGTTGCTGTCAGTTACATACATATTATCGGAACTATCAATGGTGATATCATTCAGGAATAATGCTTCGTTTATTGTAATATCCATTGCGGGACTTCCGTCATTCAGGTTGAATCCTTTAATTGACTTTGGATTTTGGACAACATACAAAATATTGTTGTGAATAATCATTCCCAGTGTTTTTGATAGACCCGTTTTGAAAAATGATTTATTGCCAAGTGAGTCTATTTGTATGATGTTTCCATCGCCGAAGTTTGATATAAAGTACCTTTTCAAAATTGAATCGTAAACCGCGCTTTCGGGAAACATATAATTCTGTGAATAAGTGAGGTTAACCAAAATAAAAATTATGGTGAGAAATAAATAGTTCCTGTTCATCTTCGCCCCCGTGTTTTAATGCTACTAATTTATTAAAACAAATTAATTTCTATAAATTCTTTTCTGATAAAATGAACAATAAAATTCTATAGAAAAAGAATAAAAACGAAAGGAGGAAAATTATTCTACAATCTTTTTAACAAGAATCTTATCAACTCTTTTGCCATCCATATCAATTACCTCGAAAGAGTAAACCCCGTAGTCTAAAGAGTCTCCCTCGTTAGGAATTCTTCCAAGTTCTGACATAATAAATCCGCCGATTGTGGAGTAACTGCTGTAGTCAAATTTAAAAGATAATATTTCAGAAACTTCCCGGATGTCCGTTGTCCCATCAATCAGTAAGGAACCGTCTTTTCTTCTGACAATATTTTGTTGGGCTTCTTCGAATTTATCCGGCAGGTCACCGAAAAGATCCTCGAATAAATCATGTAAAGTAATCAAGCCCTGCGTTCCGCCATGTTCATCAACAACCAGAGCAATGTTGTTTTTACTAACGCGGAATTTTTCCAAAAGATCGAACGAGTAAATTGATTCCGGAACAACAAGCGGTTCAATAATTATGCTTTTTAAGTCGAAGGAAATATCAAGATGATATTTAATTAAAAATTCTTTCGATTCGATGTAACCGATAAATTTATCAAGATGTTTTTCACAAATAATGTACTTTGAAAAAAAATGCGTTGTGATAAATTGAAATATTTCTGCGTTCTTCATTGAAGAGTCAATCCATTCAATTTCTGTCCGGGGAATCATTATGGAAGAGACTTTTTTGTCATTGAAGCTGAAAATTCTGTTTATCATTTCCGATTCTTCTTTTTCAAACGTACCGTGTTTTGCCCCTAATTCAAGAAGAGATTTTAGTTCATCTTCAGTTACAGGCGGCTCTTCACTTTTTTTAATTCTGATAATGAACAAAAGCATTTTTGTTGAAGCGCTTAAAAAGGAAACCACGGGTGAAAATATTTTTGTAATTGAATACATTAAAGGCGCCATCAGAACAGTAATTTTTTCAGGATAATTCAAGGCAATACTTTTAGGAACCAATTCACCGATGACTAAAGAAAGGTAAGTAATTAAAGTAACTATTAATGTAAAAGATATTTCGGAAGAGTATTGTTCTAAGAATTCAATACGTTCAAGATAAGGGGAGAGGTCTTCGGCCATCGCATATCCACCATAAGCGCCGGCAAGAATTCCCACAAGCGTAATTCCTGTTTGAACAGCCGACAGAAATTTTTCCGGATCGTTGAGAAGCAACAATGCTTTTTTTGCAGAAGCATTGTTTCTTTTCGCCAGCTCCTCAAGCTTGAATTTTTTAGCCGAGACGAATGCTATTTCACTCATGGCAAGTAAACCATTCAACAGAAGTAGAAATATTATAACGATTAATTCAATCACGATGATTTTTAATTATAGTGTTTGTGAAATATACGGAATTTTATTCTACACTATTAAAAGTGATGGGAATGGCAGTGAGAATTCTTTTGTCACAAAGGCACTGTCTAAAATGATTTGAGCAGTCGTGCTTCGCTGATTATTCTGGGAGTAATACTTTCCCACATCATAGGCATTAAATGTACTCCGCGGACACCGGTAATTTTTCTCAGCTCTTCAATGATCTCGACAGCAATCTTAACGCCTTCCTCTTTCTGATCCTGAGCGCTTTTTAATCTGTTTATGTAATAGTCATCAATCTTTATTCCAGGAACATTTTCCTTCATATAAAGAAGAGTCTTGACGGATTTAACCGGCATCACTCCGGCCAAAATTGCTGTTTTCTTGTGAAGCCCCATATCAACTATGCGCTCGATCCAACGTCTGAAAGATTCAAGATCAAACACGGGTTGAGTCTGAATGAAATGCACTCCTGCGTGAACTTTTTTATATAAGCGTATTAATCTCATTTCAAAGGGTTCTGCAAACGGGTTAGCGGCAGCCCCAATCAAAAACTCAGGAGCTTTTTTCATTTCACATCCGGAAAGTAATTTACCGCTGTTCATTTGTGTTACGGTGGAAATAAGCTGAATGGAATCAAGATCGAAAACACCTTTTGCTTCGGGTTGGTCGCTGAACTTTTGATGATCACCGGTAAGGCACAAAACATTTTTAATCCCCAGCGCAGCGGCTCCCAAAAGATCGCTTTGAATGGCAAGTCTGTTGCGGTCGCGGCAGGTTATTTGCATTATTGGTTCAACTCCTTCTTCCAGCAATATTTTTGCCGATGCGATGCTAGATAATCTTACAATCGCTGTTTGATTATCGGTGATGTTTACCGCGTCAACATAACCTTTGAAGTGTTTCGATTTTTCTCTTATTACATTGTCATCGCAACTTTGAGGCGGACCGATTTCTCCGCAAACAATAAACTTATTGGATTCAACTTTTTCCCGCAGTGTCATTCGAAATCAAGTCCTTAATTTTCTGTTTATCTTTGTGAACAAACCATACAGGCGCTTCAGTACGTTTTTTGAAAACATTTAGCCATGCTGATGTACCTTCAAGATTCCAGTTGTGAATTTTTTTCATGGAGTACAATAAACTAATACGGTTGTAAAATTTCGACCGTTGATAAATTTTGTACCACACACATTTTCTTTCAGGGAAAACCTCACAGGAGCCATCCAATCCGGTTCCGCCGCAGGGTCCGTTGCGTAAACGTTTCGGGCAGTTCTGGCTGCAAACAAATCCGGTTGATGATAAAATGCATTCACCGCAATGTTGACAACGAAAAAGAGGTGCTTTCACGAGGTTTTCAAAAAGAAGCATTAACCGCGAAATTTTTCTTTCCCTCGCCGTTATTGGTGGTTTGTTGATGGTGACAAAATCTTTATTCAAGAAAGTATCCTTCTGATAATTCACAAGAATATGAAAATATCATTTCGATTTTAAAATTTGTCAGGAATAAAATTCCATCACTCTGGTTATTGCTTCAAATCCATCCAACTGTAAAGTCTCTTTCAGGCATACCATTGCAGGATGGTCTTCGTCCAGGACAATATATTTTCTGTTAACAGAACCGATAACAAAATTCAAACCCAAAGGCATTGCCATGGTGAGAAAGGCGCTTTCGAGAGGACCTTTCACAGGCGAGCCGTCAGCTCTTTTTGAAGGAAGCATCTGAGTGAAGTTACTTAGTCCGACAGACATATTTATGCCGGCAAAATCTTTATCATTATGAATAAGCGCGAGCGCATTTATTAATCTTTTAAAGTCTCCTTTTAGGTCGCTTCCTATCGGCATGATACCCGGATCAAGAATTATTTCATTATTAGGAGCGTTTTCCATTTTGTTCCGCGCGTGTTTAATCATTGCCTGAGCGGTTAAATAATTCTGTTCCGCAGTGTTGTTGAGAACCATCTCTCCGGAATCATTAATTCCTTCTGTGATTAATAAAATCGGTATAAAGGGTTGGTATTTGTAGAGATCGAACATTTCAAGACGCGCTTCCGAAATTGAATTGAGAATAGGTTTTTTATTTCCCGCACGATCAGCTTTGTAAGCTTTCAAACCAGCCTCGGCGATTGCAGGATCGGGTGTATCTATCGAAAGCGGAAGAGAAACATGTTCCTGAATTGTTTTAACAAGGTCGGACATAAATTCCGGTGGACGTAATCCGATGTTGACATCAATATAAGCCGCCCCTTTAGCCGCCTGTTTTTTTGCCAGTTCAATAATTCCTTCAATATTATTTTCTTCGAACATTATATGGGTTGACGGAACCGAATCGTTAATAGATTCTCCGATAATTGTAAGACCCTCAATACTCATTTAACAGCCTCCCGAATCCCAGCCATAATTACAGCCGGGAGAAGATTTTAAGATTTAGTTGACAAGTAACATCCCGCTCTAAACTACGAAAAAATTTCCAACGAAACAGTAAAACGAGGCTAAAATATTCATCGTTTATAAAATCTTTGAGCAAAAATTAATTGTCGACTGAAGGGTAAGTTACTTTGATGAAACGTTAAATCAAGAAATGTCTTCGTTGGTTAAACCAAGTTTAGCCGAGAAGTGAAAAGCGATAGAGAGAAAAACTCCGCAAATTGCCGCGAGAGCCATTCCTTTTAATTGAACGGAACCAATATTTATTCCGGCACCGCTTACTCCAAGAATGAATGTTAAAGCTCCCAAAACCATATTTTTGTTTTTGCTGAAATCAACTTTATGATCCACAAAAATTCTAATACCCTGTACGGCAATTACTCCAAACAGCAACATTGTTATTCCACCCATCACCGCCGGGGGAATAGCCGTGATGGCGGCCGATATTTTTCCGATACACGAAAAAAGAATTGCCAGCACCGCGGCTATTCTGATTACCCAAACCGAGTAGACTTTTGTAATAGCCATTACACCAATATTTTCTCCATAAGTTGTGTTCGGAGTTGACCCCGCAAAACCTGAAATAACATTACTTATTCCGTCACCAAGCAAAGATCTGTGTAAACCGGGATTATTCATTAAATCGGTTTCGGTTATTTTTCCGGTTACAATTAAATGGCTAATATGTTCAGCAAGAACAACTATGCAGGCGGGAGCGATAATTATTGCAGCATTGAGATTAAATTCCGGTGTGCTGAACTGAGGAAGAGAAAACCATGCGGCATTAGCTATCGATGTCGTATCGACCATGCCCATAAAAAAAGCGAGGAGATACCCTGCAACAATTGCAGTTAATACGGGGATAATCTGAAGGAATCCTCGAAACATAACAGAGCCTAAAATTCCTACTAAAAGAGTAAAAGAAGAAACGAATACAACGTCAGGATTCATTACAAAAGGGGTAACGATATTTCCGATTGCGGTGGGCGATGGAGCGAGTCCCGATTGCTGAACGGCAACGGGCGCTAACTCAAGACCGATTATCGCCACAATGCTTCCCATAACAGCCGGGGGCATTACAATATCAATCCATTTTGTACCGTATACTTTTACAACATATGACATCATGATAAAAAATATTCCGAAAAATATAAAACCGGATTGCGCGTAACTGAAACTGCCGTAAGCTGAAATTACAAGAAATGATGGCGAGATGAATGCAAAGCTGGAACCAAGATATGCAGGAATGCCTCCCTTTGTTACAACCGAATAAATTAAAGTTCCGATGCCGTTCATTAGAAGAGCAATAGCGGGATCAATGCCCAGAAGAATCGGAACCAGAACTGTTGCGCCGAACATAGCTGTTAAGTGTTGAAAACTCAGCGGGATTGTTTCAAGGATGGGCAGCGTTTCGTGAATTCCGATAATTCTTCTTTTCATTAATCCTCAGGAAGATAATT
>CAZEXO010000238.1:0-6215 GCA_964516545.1 uncultured Melioribacteraceae bacterium | reverse complement strand
AAGTAAGATAAATAAGAGAAGAAAAGAGGGCGAAAAGGAGAAAGAAATTGGAAAAAATCTTTCTTCATTATCAAAAAAGGTAAGTATCTACTTGAATACAGTTAATTGAACAACTGATGTATAACCAGGTACCGTGTTAAAAAGCAAGGACAAGTAAACAGAGAATGTCAAAGAACCTGCCTGTATTCTATGATAAAAACAAGAACATAATTCTCCAACTTATGTACAATAAGCCAGTGTATTTACATAAGGAGTTTCTCTATTAACAGTAGCAAAAATTCTGGCAAGTAATTTATTCCTGATAATATTTATTGTGCTCATTTTGGATTTACCTGATGTTATTCTTCTTTCATAATATATTTTCATTTCCGTATTTGATTGAATAGCTGACTTTGCACATAAATCCAGTAGTGATTTTATCTTTTTATTAGCCAGATTACTTACTTTAGTCCTACCCCTGATACTTATGCCTGAACTATTTGGGAAAGGAGCTATACCACAATAAGAAGCAAATTTCCTCCATGAATCAAAGCGTGAAAAACCATCTGTAAAAGCTATCATAAATAATGCTGTTTGTGGTCCAACTCCCTTAATGCTCTTAATCAACTCAAACTGTTTTTTTAATTTGTTGCTTGATTTTATAATCTCATCAAGAGTCTTCTCAACTTTCTCTATCTGTTTGGTGAGTTCGGTAATCATTTTTTCGTGTACAGAGAATAATATTTTATTGTCCTTTCTGGGAAGAAAGTTTTTATACTCCCCTAAAGTTGCTTTGTAACCAGCTCTTTGACTTACAAGTTTTCCACGCAAAGAAAGCAATTTTTTAATCTCTACAATCTCCTTTGTCTCTAAACTATATGGTTGAAGTTCATTTCTGCGTCGATAGGCATAAAGAGCTATTTTCCCGGCATCTATCTTATCGTTTTTGCCACGAGTTATTCCTAATGACCTTTTTATTTCCAAACCGGGAATCATAATGAAGTTGTACGATCTTTCCGATAAATAAATTGAAAGCGGCTGAGAGTACAACCCGGTATGCTCAAACGCAAACAGAATTTCTTCTTTTGAACATGAGGTGTTTTCTTCAACCCACTTTACAAGTGCTTCTATATCAGAAATTGTGTTTGTAAATTCTTTTGCTTTTTGGTTCGTCTGAATCCGAGCTTCCAGTATTAACTTGCCAACGTCAATACCTATTGTTTCTTCTATTTTCATTTTTCCTACTTCCTTTTTATTGAATATTTTTATGGCTACTTAAACTAAGACCTTTATAAGATCGTATTAATATTCTATATGGTTCTTCGTAACCATTTATTGATTGAGGACTAATACAGGCAATAGGTCTTTATTTCTTCATCCCTATCCGGCAGGTAAGTTCACCTCAATCTTGTTTGTAACTTATCAACATTATTTCATGTTATCAACACCCCCCCAAACCCCCCCCGATTATTACATACTTTTTTATTAATTTTACCTTGGTAATCTAAAGGCGGCAGGTAAACCAAAACAAAACGTATGTTTCTGCCAGAGGTAATTTAACTGTGTGAGCAGGATTTATAATCAGGGATATATTCTGAATCATTTTTTCGGGCAGAGTGTGACGTAAAGTTCTTTCATGTTGAAGGATACTTATGCAAATAAGAATAGAAGCAGGTTTATTCATCTTTGGCAGAAAGAATAACCACTTATGATTGTGTGAAACTAAAAAAATGATTCGATTCCCTTATGGGAAGATTGAAATCGTTAGGCGTAAAAAGGAGGATTATATGCAAGACCAAACTATAAAATTAAATGATGGAAGAACTTTAGGTTTTTCAGATTATGGTAATCCAAATGATATACCGATAATACTTTTTCATGGCACTCCAGGATCTCGTGTATATGGTTTGGAAGAGTCTTCTATACTGGAAAAATTTGGTATTAGAATCGTGGCTCCCGAGCGTCCAGGCTATGGTCTTTCAACCCCATATCAAAATCGAAAGATTCTTGATTGGGCTGATGATGTAAAAGAATTAACGAATTATCTTGGCATAAACAGATTTCATATTGCCGGTGAATCAGGTGGAGGTCCTTATGTCTTAGCGTGTGCTATTAAAATGTCTGCTCGTGTGTTGACTGCAACATTGATTGGGAGTGCATGTCCACCAGAAGCACTTCAGTTTTCTAAAGGAATGACCCTTGGAAATAAAATCGACTTTTTGCTTGCTAAGCATATGCCATTTGTATTGAAGTGGGCATCGAAAAATTTTTCTGATGCTATTGAAAAGTACCCCGATAAAATTATGCAAAAGCTAATCTCGCAATTTTGTGAGTGGGATAGACAAATAATCGAAAAAGGCGGAGAGAATAAACGGAAAACTTTGTTATTACATTTTAAGGAAGCATTTCGTCAAGGATACATTGGTCATTTTGATGACTAAATACTAGTAGCTCGTTCTTGGGGATTTGATATTAAAGATATGAAGACGCCGGTGTTTATGTGGCACGGAGAATCTGATAATTTGATGCCAATAGCCCCAGCGAAAGAATTTGCGAAATTAATACCTGATTGTGAGAGTCATTTTATTCCGGAAGCCGGACATTTACTTCTTGAAAGTGATGAGATTGGTTCAAATATTTTGGAAAATTTATTATGTAGGCGCGCCTAACCTCTATTAAAGGTAGAATGTCTCCGCCGATGCCATGGTACTATCTCAGAGAAAAATGGCGGACAAGAATGTGCCTGCCGAATGCGTGAATTAACGGATCAGAAAGAGATTATTTGAAGGGGTCTTAGAAAAAAATATTCGGGATGAAAAGTTCACGCGCCACATGAAAAACACAACAAAAGAAATATTTTAATTCCTTAACGGGAAGATAGAAATTGTTGTGGAGATTTTTAAGAAAGATTGCTTCAAACGAAATAATCATATTTAATAAATTCAATTATAGTATTTTTGCTTAATAAACTTACACAGAGATATAAAAATGAAGAAAAAGTTATTGCCCCTGTTATTATTACCACATCTGTTGTTCGCTCAGATAAATGTGGAATATAAGATTGACAAAAAAACAAGTTATTATACAATAACAAGCAAAACCGAAACAGCCAAAATTGTATATGATACTTCGGAAAATATATTAATTAAGAAGTCGGCTGATTTTCTATCCGATGATATTAAAAAAGTTTCAGGAAAAAGACCTGTAGTTGCAACTACAGATAATTTTGAGGGGAGTTATATAATAATCGTTGCGACAGCCGGCAATAATCCCTTGATTGAAAAGTTAGTAGCAGAAAAAAAATTAAACACAGATAATATCAAAGGTCAGTGGGAAAGATTTATTATAAAAACAATAGACGACCCATTCCCGGGTGTAAAACAAGCCCTGGTTATTGTTGGAAGCGACAGGCGCGGGGCTGTCTATGGCGTGTTTACTCTTTCGGAAAAGATGGGAGTTTCGTCCTGGTATTGGTGGGCTGATGTTCCGGTTGAAAAACATGATGAAATTTATCTTGAAAATTGCAATTATACATCAAACAGTCCGACTGTTAAATACCGCGGTATTTTTATCAACGATGAATCTCCGGCATTCAGAAATTGGGCAAAAGAAAAGTTCGGAGGAATTAATCATACATGTTATGAACAAATATTTGAACTGCTTTTGCGCAACAAAGCTAACTTTATGTGGCCTTCAATGTGGCTTCCAACCATGTTTTATGTTGATGATCCGTTAAATCCTAAAACCGCAGATGATTATGGAATTGTAATGGGAACATCGCACCACGAACCGATGACGCGGGCACATAATGAATGGAGTTTGTTTAATGGCGGTGAATGGAATTACAGTACTAATAAAGAAAAATTACAGGAATTCTGGCGCGGCGGATTTGAACGGGTAGGAAATAACGAGACTATGATCACAGTAGGTATGCGCGGTGATGGTGATGACGGAATGTCTGAAGAAACGGCGGTTGACCTGTTAAAAACCATTATCAAAGACCAACGCGAAATTATTTCTGATATAACCGGAAAGCCTGCCAAAGAAACACCACAGGTTTGGGCTATTTACAAAGAAGTACAGGATTATTACGACAAAGGTATGCGTGTAGATGATGATATCACCGTTCTGTTCAGCGACGATAATTGGGGTAATATTCGTTACCTCCCTAAGAAAACTGAACTTAGTTCTTCCTCCAAATATGGAATGTATTATCATTTCGATTATGTAGGCGCTCCCATATCATACAGGTGGCTAAACGTAACTCAGATTGAACGCGTATGGGAACAGATGGAACTAACCTATGAGCATGGAGTAAAGGAAATATGGATTGCCAACGTTGGTGACATCAAACCCATGGAATTACCCATTAGCTTTTTCTTTGATTATGCATGGAATCCCGAGGCTATTCAGGCTAATGATTTGCCGAACTATTACGTTAAATGGGCTAAGCAACAATTTGGTTTTGAATACGATGAAGAAATTGCCGAAATGCTTTCGCTTTACACAAAGTATAATGCACGACGTACTCCTGAAATGTTAACTGCCGAAACATACAGCATAGAAAATTACCGCGAAGCCGACAGGATTGTTGATGAGTATAAACAGTTATTGAATAAAAGCACTTCAGTGTATGAACAACTTTCCGAACAATATAAAGCGGTATATTATCAGCTTGTTCAATCCCCTATTGAAATGTGTACAAACGTGAACGAAATGTATGTGGCTGCCGGCAAGAACAGATATTATGGCATTCGCGGTGCGACATCGGCCAATTACTATGCCGATAAAGTAAAAGAGTTGTTTGAAAAAGATGTACAACTCACCCAAAAATATCATGAACTGGAAAACGGTAAGTGGAATCACATGATGTCGCAAACTCATATTGGTTACACCTATTGGAATCATCCGCCGCTGAATATGATGCCTGCTGTTTCGTATGTCCAAATTCAAAAATCTGCCGAGTTAGGATATTTTATAGAATATGGAGCCACTCCAAGATGGGGTTGGCTGGATGTTGAAGCAGATTGGTCTTTCAGTCAGGAAATGCCTGTGTTCGACCCTGTCAATAATCAGAATTATTATATCGATATAATTAACCGCGGACAGGAAGAATTAAACTACACCATAAAGGGAAAAGAAGATTGGATAAAGCTCTCTTCAGAATCGGGCACAACTTTATACAATGAAAAAGTATTTGTCAGTATCGATTGGAATAAAGCGCCCAAAGGAGATAACGTCGGCGAAATAATTATTTCCGGCTCCGGAAAAGAATATACTGTGCAGGTTCCAATTCGAAATGAGCAGCCTGCGGTAGCCGGGTTCATCGAAAACGAAGGAGTAATAGCATTCGAAGCATGTAATTTTACCAGAAAATTTGATTCAAAAAACATACATTGGATAGTAGTCCCGAACCTTGGACGAACAAGTTCTTCCCTCATTATTGAACCGGTAACAGCAGAAAGACAAGTTATATCGGAGAATTCTGCAAAGGTTGAATATGAATTCACAACTTTCAAATCGGGGGAGTTAAATGTAATGACTTACCTTTCGCCAACGCAGGATTTCAAAAAGCGTGGAGGATTAAAATATGCTATCGCTATTGACAATGAAGAGCCTCAAATCATAAATATGAACGAAGGAGAAATAATACCAGATTATAAATACGCCGATTGGTGGATGAAATCAGTTGGTGATCACATAAAAATCAAGGTTTCAAATCATAAAGTTGATATGCCTGGTAAACATGTGTTAAAGTTATGGATGGTTGACCCCGGAATTGTATTCCAGAGATTTGTGATTAATACCGGAGGATTAAAACCGAGTTATTTAGGTCCTGTTGAAAGTAATTATGTGAATGTCAGATAAAAACTCATCGTAAAATTTTAATAAAATATTAGGGATTAATCGGTTAAATAAAAGTCTGTATCGCGTATCGGGGTTTGTGTCGATGGAAAGGAACGAAGCTCATGAAAGAAACCGTCAGACTGATACCGGGTAGACTGGGGGACGTATAAAGAAAAGAAATGATCAGAGAGTTGTATTTCAGCTTATCTGGGATGCAGGATTTTCGAGGGTTGATATCGAGTCAAGGAAGGTGAACTCAAACCTTGTTCATTGTGTCATGGCAATCAAATAAATGTATAACATGAGAAAAGGAAAGCAAGAAACATTTCCCAAACACAGTGTGTAAACAATGGGTGAGAGTCAACGCGTTATCAGTCCATTTATATGGT
>CAZEXO010000237.1:0-6241 GCA_964516545.1 uncultured Melioribacteraceae bacterium | reverse complement strand
AGCGGAAATCTGCCTACCGGGGAAACATTCGCCGCTCCGCTCGAGGGTAAATCCAATGGAGTATTTGTTGTTGACGGATCAATGGCTGGAATTGGAATGGTAAAAAAACCCATAAAAATTGTTGTGAAAAATGGGTATGCAACTGAAATCACAGGAGGTGCCGAGGCGGTTAAGCTCAATAAGATATTGGATAGATATGGAAAAATAGCCAGAAATATTGCTGAATTCGGAGTTGGTACCAACGATAAAGCAAAATTAAGCGGTCAGTTGTTGGAGGATGAAAAAGTGCTTGGTACTATTCATATAGCTCTCGGTGATAATAAATCTATGGGCGGATCTGTAAATGCACCTATACATCTTGATGGTGTTATAAAAAGACCGACAGTCTATTTCGATAATAAGCTAATCATGAAAAACGGGAAATTATTAGTTTAATAAAACTCTAAAATTTAGTGATTAAGTACTGAAATAATATCTCTGACATATGATGTGATCTTAAAAGTGTGTTTTTTTTGAGTTTTGCAAATATTTTGATTACATTTGCACCTCAAAAAATTTCGGAGCTTATGAAGATCCTAAAATCGCTAAATGAAGCCCAAAAAGCGGCTGTAGAGTATAATTCTACACATCACATGATTGTCGCCGGTGCAGGATCCGGAAAAACTAAAGTCCTGACTCACAAAATTGCTTACATTATTGAACAGGGAATTCTCCCGGAATCAATTTTAGCTTTAACTTTTACTAACAAAGCCGCAAATGAGATGAAAGAAAGAATTCGTACTTTAATCGGTCCTAAAGCCGATAAATTATGGATGGGTACTTTTCATTCCATTTTTGCCAAAATATTAAGAATTGAAGCGAAAAAGATTGGTTATGAACCAAATTTTTCTATTTACGACAGAGAAGACTCTGTCTCACTTGTCGGGAATATAATTCAGGAATTTAATATTTCTCTTGATGCTTATTCGGCGAATAGTATTCAACATAAAATCAGCAATTTTAAGAATCAGATGATCTCCCCGGATGAATACGCGAAACATATCGCTTCAACTTTGCCAGAACAAAAGATCGCAGATGTTTATCGCGAATACAACAAGAGGCTGATAGAAAATAACTCCATGGATTTTGACGATTTACTTCTAAAACCAATTGAGTTGTTTGCGTCAAATGATCGTGTTTTGCAAAAATATAAAAAACAATTCGATTACATTCTTGTAGATGAATATCAGGATACAAACAAAGCTCAATACGAAGTTCTTAAACTTCTGACAACTACCCGGACCAAAGTATGTGTTGTAGGCGACGACGCCCAAAGCATTTATGGTTGGCGCGGTGCAGAAATTAAAAATATGCTGAACTTTGAGAAAGATTTTCCGAAAGCAAAAATTTTAAAACTGGAACAAAATTACCGCTCTACCAAAACAATTCTCGCCGCGGCTGATTCCGTTATTAAACGAAATCCTGACCAGATTCATAAAACTCTGTGGACTGAAAATGATGAAGGTGAACTTCTCTCATTGATCAGATGCGCCGATGAGAAAGATGAAGCATTCCAGATAGCCAAGAAGATTAAAAAAGAAGTAACCTCAAAAAAACTTTCACTTAATGATGTGGCAATTCTTTACAGAATCAATTCTCAATCAAGAGCGCTTGAAGAGGCTTTTCGTAAAGAAAAAATTCCCTATAAAATTGTCGGAGGAGTGGAATTTTACAGAAGAAAAGAAGTGAAAGATATTTTAGCTTATTTGAGAATTCTGACTAATCAGAATGACGAAGAAAGTTTACTTCGTATTATGAATTTTCCTCAAAGAGGAATTGGTAATACATCAATCAGCAAAATGATTTCTTTCGCCCGTAAACTCAACATAAGTCTTTTCACTACCATGTCAAGAATTTTTGAAGTTATTGAAGTAAAAGAAAGAATTCAAAAGAATGTAAAACAGTTCAGGATGTTACTTGATAAGTATATCGAACTGAAGGATAAATTATCGCTTGCAGAACTGACTTCTGCGCTTGTTGATGAACTTGGTGTCGTTCGCATGTACAAAGAAGAAAACACTCAGGATTCGATGGGCAGATACGAAAACATACTGGAGTTACTCAACGGGATTAATGAATATTGTAAAGATAATCCAAAAGCTACGATGGAAGAATTCCTTGCTGAGGTATCGCTTGTTGCAGGAGTAGATCAGTGGGATGAAAAAAGCAATGCAGTGACAATGATGACAGTTCATAGCGCTAAAGGTCTGGAATTCCCAATTGTTTTCATTACCGGATTGGAAGAGGACATCTTCCCGCTTAACCCGAAGTTTGATTCCGATTCTAAAGTTGAAGAAGAACGAAGATTGTTCTATGTGGCTGTTACAAGAGCAAAACAAAAAGTCTTTTTGACTTATGCCAGATCAAGATATAGATTTGGCGAGGTAGCTTACCAAAGCAGATCAAGATTTCTTGATGAATTGGATGAAGATACCTATGAAGAACTTAACGGCGGTGTTGGGCGAAAATCAACCCGGAGAAAAAAGAATGGTGACGATTTCGATGAGTATTACCAGGAAAGTTTTGATGATTATGATCAGGAAAGAAGATCGTTAAGGGTTGGAAGCCGCGTTGCACATCAAATATTTGGTGCGGGAAAAATATTACAAATTCTTGGTTCGGGCGATACACAAAAAGTAGCTATTTCATTCGAAGAACACGGAACTAAACACCTTCTCGTAAAATTCGCTAACTTGAAATTAATATGATTAAAAAGGAAGAAAGGATTGGGGATAACTCAATCCTTTCTTAGTCGACTGACCATCTTCTGATAAAATTGATACTGTTTTGTTTTAATTTTTTGATTGGTAAGAATCTGTTGATCATATAACCAACAAACGTTAGAATGGCTGCCCACGCCATAAACAAAAATATAATTCCCTCGATTTTTAACCCCATACATCTCCTCTGAGTAAAAATTTCCGGATAGTAAATTATTTTGTAAATCCGAAAGACTATATAACAAGTTTTCTTTTAAATAGCCACTATTTTTTGTATGGTTCATGTTTAATGGCAAAATACTCTTTTATGGTTTTTCCAAGTATTCCCGACAATAATATTATGGAAATAAGGTTTGGGAATGTCATAAACCCAAGTGCTGCATCACCAAAAGCCCATACAGCCTCAAGTTCAGCAATTGCACCGATAAAAACAAATAAAACATAAATCCATTTATACGGGAGAATTGCCTTTTCACCAAAAAGGTAATGACTGGCCCGGTCACCGTAATATGACCAGCTTATCATTGTGGAAATTGCAAAAAGTAAAACGCCGATAGTTACGATTTTATCTCCGTAATCGAATAACCAACTTAATCCTTCTTTAAACGCGAATGATGTCAATAAACTAGCGTTGTATAATTCACCTGTGAAATTCGCGTCAACTCTTGTTGTATAGAATAATGTGTGATGCCACGCGCTTGTTGTTATTATTACCAGACCGGTTAAGGTACAAATTACGATTGTATCAATAAAAGGTTCCAGTAAGGCAACTGATCCTTCGCTGACTGCATATTTTGTCTTTGCAGTAGAATGAGCGATTGGAGCGCTTCCTTGTCCTGCTTCATTAGAATACAGACCTCTCTTAATTCCCCATAACATCGTATTCATAAATACCAAAAAAGAACCGCCTGTAACTCCGGCAATTTCAGCAGGGGGATTAAATGCCATTTCAAAAATTAATTTGAATCCCGGAATGATGTGAGAAAAATTTGAGAACAAAATCAGTAGTGCGCTTATTACATAAAAAACAGCCATAAAAGGAGAAAGAAAACCCGTAACATTTCCTATTCTTTTAATTCCGCCGATAATGACCATAGCTACAATACCTGATAATACTAACCCGTTTATTATTTGAGTAATGGAAATATTAAAGCCTTCAAATAAAGCAAACTTGGTTGTTAGATCGTGTGATGAACCAATTATCTGAGTTACCTCTGAGTAGAGCTGATCGGATACTGTAAATGATTGGATAGCATTACCTGTTGCGAAAGAACAGATAACGGCGAAACAAGCAAATAAAATTGCCATCCACCGCCAATTTTTACCCAAACCTTTTTCGATAGTATACATGGGTCCGCCAGCCGTTGATCCATCCGGCAGAATATCTCTGTATTTGTGAGCTAACGTGCATTCTGAAAATTTTAAGGCAGTTCCAAAAAATGCTGTTATCCACATCCAAAAAATAGCACCCGGACCGCCGTAATAAATAGCGGTAGCAACTCCGGCTATATTGCCAATGCCGACAGTAGCTGATAATGCTGTTGCAAGAGCTTTAAAATGACTCAGGTCGCCTTCGTCTTCAGGATTGTCATAGATACCAGAAGTGACCTTGATACCATGCCAAAAATGTTTTATCTGAGGAAATCCGAATTTAAGCGTGACAAAAATTCCGGTTCCAAGAAGAGCGATAATCATTAAGGGAATTGTACCGATAGGGAATTCGGCACTGGGGAAATTTCCTATCACTTCAAAATTTCCTGGGAATGACCAGACTGTTTCGAAAAATGGAACACCTCCAATTATCAGTACTAAAAAAATAATCAGTAGCGTTATAATTCCGGCTGTCGATTTTTTCATAAGCAATAATTAATAATTTTCTGAATGATTTATAAAAATAAAGAACTGATGAACTGTAATAGTCCCACTGAATGTAAGAATACAATCGCAATGAGTACAGGTGCAAAATATTTGATAAATAATTTCCAGAAGCTAATGACAACAGGGTAATTGATGAATAAATTATCGGCGCCTTTCTTTAATTCAATCAGTGATTTATCAAATCCCCATCTCCATGCAACAAAAATTGCAATAAAAAAACCTCCAAGCGGCAAAAGAATATTTGAGGCAAGAAAATCCGCTAAATCGAAAAATGTTAATCCGAAAATCTTAACATCTGCGAGAACGTTAAACGAAAGAGCGCTTGGCAAACCCACAAGAAATACAAATATTCCCATAAATATTGAAGCGTTGTGACGTTTCCATTTTTTCTCATCCACAAAATATGAGATAACAACTTCAAGAAGTGAGATTGCCGAAGTCAAAGCTGCAATGGTAAGTAGCAGGAAAAAAATTACGGCAAAAAATAATCCTCCTGGAATTTTTGTAAAGACAACCGGAAGAGTCTGGAAAATTAGTCCGGGTCCCGCATTTGGATTTTGACCAGTGGCAAAAACAGAAGTGAATATTGCGATTCCCGCAATCAATGCTACAAGTGTGTCAAGAAAAACAATCTGAAGTGAAGAGCTGGGAATATTATCTTCGTCTTTCATGTAACTGCCGTAAGTCATCATTGCACCCATCCCGAGACTGAGAGTGAAAAATGCATGCCCGAGTGCAATAAGAAAAGAAGTAGCGTTTAATTTTTCCCAATTAGGTTTAAGTAAAAAATCCAAACCTTGTTCAGCCCCTTCGAGAGTTATTCCTCTAACCATAAGAATTAGGAGGATAATAATTAGCAATGGCATCATTATTTTGCTTCCTCGCTCAATACCTTTCTGAACACCGGCATATACTATTCCTACTGTCATAAACATGAAAATTGCCATATAACCGACATTCCAGAAAATATTCGATGTAAGGTCAGCAAAATGTCTACCTGCGGAATCTATTTGATTAAATTCATAAAATGTTCCCATCAGTGATTCAATCATATATCCAAATGCCCAACCGGCAACCACAGCATAGAAGGATAAAATAACAAATCCCGCTATGATGCCCATAGAACCTATTGAAGCCCAAAATCTGGATTGGCTGAGTTTTCGAAATGCCCCGACCGGATTTCTTTGTGAGGTTCTGCCGATTAGTATTTCTCCAATCAGAAGGGGGAGTCCGATTATTGTTACACATACTAAGTAGACAATTATAAATGCAGCTCCGCCATTCTCGCCGGCTATGTAGGGAAATTTCCAAATATTTCCCAGTCCAACCGCTGAACCGGCTGCAGCTAATACGAAACCAATTTTTGAACCCCAATGCTCACGATTGTCAGTAGTTTGCGCCATATAAAAACGTCCCCGATTTAGATGCGTAGAAAACGAAAATAAATATCAAGTAATAATTGAAAAAATTCAATAAAAATTTACTTTTTGTGAAAAAAGATAAAATATCCAAGAATATTCTTGACAAATCATATATGATGTCTTATTTTAGAGATGCCAGCCGATAACACATTTAATAATGTGGTATCAATTGGGATTATTCTA
>CAZEXO010000236.1:0-6258 GCA_964516545.1 uncultured Melioribacteraceae bacterium | reverse complement strand
TTAGTGTTTAATTCTGACACTAAAAAAGAAGATACAGACAGACCTGGATGGAATAATGTACAATTCGCTTTTGGTGTAAACAGATTAAATAATTATAATAACAGAGCCATTATTCAAGGTGATTCGCCCAACAGTTCACTATTAAACTTATTTGCCAATCAGGCAAACGGGAATACATCTGATAATCGGCGGATTACATGCCGAACTTTATTTCAGCTTTATTGAAATCGTTGTGATTGTAATATTAATAGCGGCAGTGTTGGTTTGGCTGGTTGGGTTCAATCAAAATTCCCATGTGGAAATGAATAATACTTCTCTTATTGAATATGTCAAAGTTAATGATGTTGGCGGAATCAACTGGTTCGAGATTGCACTTGGATTACCGATTATCGGATTTTGGTTTTGGGGTAACGATCAATTGGTCTTTCAAAAAATATTAAGTATAAGCGACAAGTATAAAATAAGAAATACTATCGGAACGGCTGCAATTGCACAAGTTATTCCGATGATTGTTTTTTTATTAGTCGGATTCATTTTCATGAGATTCTTTAATATTGGTATAACCGAAAGTTCTGTGATATCGTTTTCCAAAGAAGCCGAGTTACCAATTCTTCTAAAGGCTGGAATGATTATCGGTGTCGCTTCAATAATTATCACATCATTTGCAAATATATTTAACAGCACAACAATGCTGATAACATTTGATTTCTACAGAAATTTCTATCCTGGAGCTACTGACAGAAAACTAGTACTTGTTGGCCGACTAACGGTAATGTCACTGATTGTTTTTTCGATTTTGTTTATACCTCTCGCACAATCTTACTCATTTGATTTTTGTCTTAATCTTCTTATGATAATTTGTTATTTGGCTTCGATGATTGCTGCGGTGTTTCTGGTTAGTTTGATAAATAAAAAAATCACTCCTGAACCTGTTCTGTTTACCTTAATCATTTCCGTTGTTATAATTCTAGTCAGATCAGTCTTTCAACTCTTTTATCCGAATTATGAATTTACAAACCCGGTTTTCAAATGGTTTATACAAACAGGGTTTTTGAGGTTCTCCATCTTCATGTTTTTTATAAGTATATCGATGATTTACTTTTTCGACAGGATAATAATTTTTCAAAATATAATTACGCGATCGTCAGGTATGGTAAAAAAAGCATTCCTGAAGTTGAAATATTCACAAAAAAACCGGAGTAAAGTATTATGAGTTTTTATCCGGGCGCGAAAAAATATTTAGTTAAAAATCCGGGACAAAGGAAATTTTTTAAATCTAAACAAAGGAGGATGTCTATGACATCGGGAAAATTCCGAATGTTTGCTCTGTTAATACTGATATTAATTTTCAGAACGGACATACTGATTGCTGGTACAACAGGGAAAATTGCCGGTACTATTATCGATAAAGATACCGGTGAGCCTTTATTCGGGGTGAATGTTGTTTTAACGGGTACTACCCTGGGAGCAGCCTCAGATATTGATGGGTATTTCGTAATTCTTAATGTCCCACCGGGGATGCATACCATTAACGCAAGTATGATTGGTTACGCAAAAGTAACCGTTGATCAAGTGAGGGTAAGAATTGATGAAACTTCACCTGTGAACATTGAAATGATAAGCGAAAGTTTTCAGACGGATAATGTTATTGTAGTAGCGCAAAGAAACGAACTCAAGAAAGACGTTTCAACAAGTGTTGCGGCCGTGAGATCCGAGGAAATTGAAACGCTTCCTGTCTCTTCTATTGATGATGTTGTGGGTTTACAGGCGGGTGTTGAAGAAGGCTTGGTTATAAGAGGGGGGGAATCTAACGAGTTATTGTTACAGCTTGATGGTGTAACGATGCGTGATCCACGAAACAATCAGCCGATATCACAGGTTGCTCTGAGCGCAATTCAGGAAGTATCGATCGAAAGGGGCGGTTTTAATGCTGAATACGGACAAGTACGTTCAGGTATTGTTAATATTGTTTTGAAAGAAGGTGATGCTGCCAGATACTTCGGATCTATTCAGACGAAGTACAGCCCTGCAACTCAAAAACATCTGGGCGTTTCTGTATTCGACCCGATGTCAATGTGGAATCGTCCGTACCTCGATCCCGCCGTTTGTTGGACAGGGACTGAAAATGGTGTTTGGGACTTATACACTCAGCGACAATTTCCAAGATTCGAGGGCTGGAATTCAATATCTGAAAGACTGTTATCCGATGAGGATCCGACTAATGATCTTTCACCTGCGGCGGCTAAACGTCTTTTCGAGTGGGAGAGAAGAAGACGACCAAGTATTGAACCGGATTATATTATCGACGGTAGCTTCGGCGGACCTGTTCCTCTAATCGGCAAGATGCTGGGAAATCTGAGATTTTTTGCCAGCTTCAGAACAGAAAGAGAAATGCTGCTTATTCCATTAAGCCGTCCGGATTACAAAGATTACAATTGGTCTTTAAAATTAAACTCTGATTTATCTGATTATATGAAACTCCAGATATCAGCTTCAACCGGTAAAACATATAATGTCGCAATTAACGAGAATGATGCTCAATTCAATAATTCCAGTTGGGGAATAAACGCCGTGCAATTCTGGAATCCAACCGACTATATGAGGTCACCTTTTAAAATTGCCGAGATTACAAATGAACAAAGAGCGAGCAGAATATTTACTGATTCGTGGTATAGTCATGCTGAAGTTGCACATACAACATTATCGGCAAAACTAACAAATTTTATTTCATCAGCTACATTTTATGAAATTAGTTTTGAGCATGTTCACCGTAATTATTTAACAGGACCAATCAGACAAAGAGATTTATCGGAAAAATATGAAATTGTGCCGGGTTATTTTGTTGATGAAGCTCCTTTCGGATTCGACATCAATCCTGCAACAGGTTTAACCGGTATGTTTTATGGCGGTCATTCATCAACAATCCGCGATAGTAGCAAGCTGAATTCATATCTGCTGAAAGGTGATTTAACCAGTCAGATACATAAAGAACATTTAATAAAACTTGGTTTTGAATTTTCATTTTATGATCTCGACCTTGATTACGGCGCCGTAAATATTTTCTTCGATGATATTAATTATGTAAAACAAACTAGGCAGCCATTCAGGTTTTCACTTTATGCCCAGGATAAGATTGAAATGTTGGGATTCATAGCCAACCTGGGTTTAAGGCTCGATATAAGCAATCCAAATACTCAATGGCCTGATGTAGAATACTTCAATCCTGATTATTTTTCATCGGATTATAATCCAAGTATGATCTTTCCTATGAAGGATGCAAAAATTGATTACTCCCTGAGTCCAAGGTTAGGAATTTCACACCCGATTACGGAGAATTCAAAACTTTATTTCAACTATGGTCATTTCAAACAGGTGCCGGCTTATGAAGAAATTTTCAGAATAGGTCGTTCTTCATCAGGTGAATTGAGAAATTACGGTAATCCGAATCTGGTACAGGCTAAAACCATTTCCTATGAACTTGGTTATGATCATGTAATGTTTGAAGACTATCTTCTGCAAATTGCCGCTTTTTACAATGATATTTCGAATCAACAGGGTTTTACACAATATGTCAGCGACAGACTGGGCATAGGTTATTTCTTAGCTAATAATAATAATTATGAAGACATACGCGGACTTGAGATAACTTTTAAGAAAACCCGCGGTAACTGGTATCGCGGATTTATAAACTTTACATATCAGGTAAATACTCAGGGCGCTTTCGGAAAACCAACTATTAATGATAATCCTGCCGAGCAAAAAAGAATCGATCAGAATACATCATTAGTTTATCAACAAAAACCAGTTCCTCAGCCCCGCGCTAATCTTAGTCTGAGTTTCTTTACTCCCGCCGATTACGGATTCGATTTTCTTGGAGTTAAACCTTTAGGCGAATGGACCCTGGATTTATTAGGTAGCTGGAGATCAGGTGAGTACATAACATATAACCCAATCGGAGTTAGAGATGTAGTTAATAACGCTCATACAACTGATAATCTGAATTTCGATTTCAGATTGAATAAGACTTTTAATTTCGGTCAGCTTAATGTCATGTTCTTCATGGAAGTCAGGAATGTGTTTAACCACAAAAGGTTATCGGGTGCAAGTTTTTATGACGTGCACGATCAGAGATATTATATGGAATCCCTGCATCTTCCCGAAAGTGACGGATACAATAATATTGTCGGGGAAGATCGCATTGGCGATTACCGGTTAAACGGTGCAGCATATCAACCGATTGAGCAGGTAGGAAACATCAACGATATTATAAATCCGCTTTCATCAGTTATTTATTATGACAGAACAAATAAATTATACATGAATTACGTTGAGGGCAGCTGGTCTGAAGTTGAGAGCGGTCGTATGCAAAAAGTTCTTGATGATAAGGCTTATATCGATATGCCTAATAACAGTTCATTTGATTTTTTGAATCCGAGACAAATTTACTTCGGTATCAATTTGTCATTTAACTTATAAAAATTTAGGAAAATCTGAAAATGCGAGGTATGAATTATATGATAAAGAAAATATTACCACAGCTAAAAAGTAGTTTACTGTTTTGCTTTGCATTTACAATTCTGTTCTGTGATAATTCGTACGGACAGGTTAGCGGTACACAGCAACAGGAAATTAAGTGGCTAACTGTAAACGAACTTCATCAATGGTTTTCCAGCGGAGGTGCAGAAATTGAATACGGAAGACGCGGAAGATCAGGTTTTGAAAGTGTTGATCAGCTTGACGGTTTGAATTGGCCGGCAGTTTACACGATTAACAAAGGAGTTCATGTAGGAAAGTCGCTCTGGATTGGAACAACAAATTTCCAAGATCCTTCAAATGGAGTGCTATATCCCTATAAAGTAGTTTGTTCCGGAAGACTAAATATGTATCTCGGAACTGAAATTATTCAGGAAGAATTAAAACTAGTCGGAAAATATGCTCATCCGACGGTTCTTGTTGATGATATTAATGCATCATCAAGAGATTTTGATGACGTGGTGGATGAAATTGATACTAATCTTCCCTGCGACAGAATGATTGTTAATAAATTTCATACAAGTATCGGAATATCATGCACAAGAAAAGTATACGCCTTCGCTCAACAGAATCATGATAATTATTACATCTACGAATATGTATTTAAGAATACGGGCATTATTGACGAAACATTCCAACCCACAATCACCAGAAATTTAACCGGCGTTCGTTTCCATTGGCAGAATCGGTACGGGTTTGCGGGTGAATCTTATTTGCCGAATAATGCATGGTCGCCAACAGGCGCTGCGTGGGGATTAAACACACTGAATGACGCAATAGGTATGGATGCGGCTCATCCGGGAGATTTCAGAGCTGTTTGGTCATATTATGGACCTCACTCAATTGGTCCGGGTTACGATGAAGATATCGGTCTTCCGCGTCATGTTGACGGATCAATAATGGCAGGTACAAATTATGCCGGTGTGGTTTGTTTACACGCAGATAAATCAGCATCAGATCATTCAGACGATCCGGCTCAGCCGTCAACTTCAGCTTTTCAACCTTCTGATCGCGGCGCACAAGGTGTTGATCAGTATGATCCCAATTTAATGACACGAAAATATGTTGAATTTATGTCTGCCGGACACCTTGCTCAAACACATGCGGAACAAGCCGGGCGTACTTTTGCCAATACATGGGGTGGCGATGCAGGCGGATATGCCGCTACAATGGGATTTGGTCCTTACGAAATGGCACCGGGTGACAGTATCAGAATTGTATTTGCAGAGGGTGTTGCCGGACTTATGAGTGACAGAGATTTAGTGAGAGAAATAGCAGGTAAATGGTTTAACAACCAAGGTCCGTTTGTTCTGCCTGATGGTTCAACAACCACAGACAGAAATGAGTATAAAAATACCTGGGTGCTTTCAGGTGAAGATTCGTTATTTAATACATTCAGAAGAGCGATTGATGCATATAATAATGGCATGACTATTCCTCAACCGCCTCCGCCTCCAGAGAGTTTTACTATTAGCTCCGGTGGTGATATGATTAGTCTTAGCTGGGCGAATAATGCTGAAACACATCCGAATTTTGACGGCTACCAAATTTTTAGAGCTGAAGGAAGAGCTGATACAACCTATAATATGATCTTCTCTTGCAACGGTTCGAATGTTGTTAATAATTTTGATGATGTAACCGCCCGAAGAGGATTTAACTATTACTATTATATTGTATCAAAAGATAACGGATCTACAAACGATGTTAATCCGGGTGTTCCGCTCG
>CAZEXO010000235.1:0-6270 GCA_964516545.1 uncultured Melioribacteraceae bacterium | reverse complement strand
TCAAAAATCAATTATGATATTTTCAGCAAAAGATGGCTATCGTGTTACATGTAGTGTCAGCGAAGTGATAAACCGTAACAATCAGGATAAAATTCTGTTAATGGATTTCGGTGATTCAACAAGTAACGGAAGGTTTACAACATTTGTAACGGGTGATTTTTTTGTTGACAGAAACGTCCGCGCGGTTGAAAATATTGAAATATTATCCATAAAATAACTTACGTCGAATTTATGTTTCATAAACCACAAAGTCTTGTTGAAAGGGTTGCCGGATCTTTCCTTTCTGCCACCCATGAGGATTCTATCAGCATGTTTCTTAAATACGTATTTTGCTGATTACTTATTCCAAGCGTTCTTTCCTTCTCACCTGAGGATGATACTGCCGGTATCAATCCAACATAGCTGCATAATTTATCAAACTTACTAAACCGTTCTATATCTATTATTTCTGTATAGAGTGTAATTGCAGTTATAAAGCCTATGCCCGGTATACTTTGTAAATGTTCTATCGTTTTTTGAATATTGTCCCGCTCCTTAACTGCTTTTCTTTGGAGCTTTATTATATCACTTAACTCTGCACGAACCTGAATTAAGGTCGATACTTATTTTCTAGCGCCAGTTTTATAAGTTCTTGTTTGAAGTTCAATGTTAATAAGTAATCTATAAATTTTCTGCCCCAATGTTTCAATTCGTGATTTTCCGGGAGTTTTACTCCAACAAAATTCAACAATGATTTTATTCTGTTTTCATCTTGCCTGATCCTTTGTTAATTGCATTCTTAATCTATTCAGTACTCTCAGTGATTCATCTTCTTCGCTTGGTATATAAATACCCTCGAGTGTTCCACTTTGAAGTTCACGGGCTAGTTTTCTTGAATCAATTTTATCTGTCTTTCTTCTTTTTTCATTATTTTTTGTCGGCAAATCCCCAGGGTTTACAATTATATTTTCTGTTCCATTTGAACTTATCCAATAACCACAGAACCCCGCTTCATAAACGCTTTTATATTTAGCTCCCTGATAATTTTTATGTAGGTGCCGAAGTAATTCTTTCGGTTCCGGGTTCATTGTAAATGTTTTAAGTAACATCCCCTGAAACACTATTGTTATTGTCTAGTTTTTTTTGTGTACGTCTATTCCTATGCAGATCGTTTGGTTTGTGAAATCTAATTTCCTAATTTTCATAGCGGCATCCTTTACTGTTTTAGTAGTTAGTTTTTTGGTAACTGCTAAGTTAGTAGATAATCTAACCTACAGAAAGGATGCCTCTTTTTATTTTTAAACATAATATCTTTGGGAAAATCCAGCGCAATGATTAAGTGTAAGGGCTAATCAGTTAGGCGCACGGGCTTGTAATGTGTGGACAATGTAAGGACTTGGTATAAACCAAATCATTACACTTAAACTTGTTGTTAAAGTCGGTTTTATATTTTTTCATATTGAAAACTATTCCGGCAATTTCTTTAGCAATTATATTTTTAGCGATAAAGTTGTTTTTCAAGATCGAGCATTAGGGCATCAAGTAGTTCTTCCAGTTCAATCATCTGCTCATATTGATATTTTTGAATGTTTGTTAATTGTTCGGGATTACAATCCTTAAACGAAATAAAAACGAAACTAAATACAACCTTGCAATTGTACGTTTTCATTTCGAAAATTTTATCCGCATTACCTACACCACGAATCAGTACGATGTTAAAGTGACGAGGGTACCAGTACATTAATAATCTTTAACAACTTTCCTTAAAAGATGAAAAGAACTTAATATTCTCTTCAGAATGCATGAATTATTTTTTTTCATATAGCATTATTACGGAACTATGGATTAGCAATAAATTGTTGAGAGCTGATAAATCAATACGATCCAGAATATTATTAAAAATTCCCCGGTTTGTATCTACTCTGATAATTCAGGTTTGACAATTTTAGCAGTGGTACCATACTCTTTATCAAAGAAATTGATTCGCAGAAAATATCTGCAGAGTAACATATAACATATAAAGAAAGGAATCATATTATGAGTAGCAAAAATCAGGAACTCTTGAAACAGGCATATAGAGAAACTTACGAAGATCCAAGCGCTGATCAGCATAAAGCTGTTCAGGATAAAATAAAATCACTCTCATCATTAAGTAATTTACTAAAATCCGAAAAGGGACTTTGGGTTTGTCCTGGCACAGTAGCCATCGATCATGAAGGCGGTTCAAATATTTCTACAAACGGACGTTTGCTTTATCCTCCCGAGACTCATTGGGGACATGTGGAATTTAAGGGAACTGCATCAGGATTAGTATTCATGCCTAATTCCTTCTACAGTATAGGAACCGCTTACTTTTACGTTAGCGCTGATGAGCTTTCCAAAAGTCAGTTAGACATTTCTATTAATGCCGGAGGGGTTGGTCCAGGTGGAATAAATCTGGGTTTTACCAGAAACGGCCAAGATATTGGTTTTTTTGTAGGAGGAGCTTTAGCTGATGGTCTGATAATTGCAACCGGTACCGTCAATTTTAAACGAGTTGATTAATCCGGTAAATCTTTGTAAGGATAGTACTTTACGATTTTTAATAAATACTATTTGAAGGCATTTTTTAATTACCTGAAATATTTTCTCCTTGAAAAACACAAAATGCCGCCAAGGATTTTCCCAATTCGTGGGCACTCGGCTTACCGGCTCAGTGCCCATGAATCATTTCTTGCTAATCCTTCCGCTTATCTCATTTCTTTTGGTAAGAATATAAGTCCATACATACTCCATACACAAAAAGCAAAGAATCACAAGGATTAATCAGAGGGATTAAAACAAAATAAGCCCGATTTCATTATAAAATCGAGCCTTTTAATGTGGAGCTAAGCGGGATCGAACCGCTGACCTTTTGACTGCCAGTCAAACGCTCTCCCAGCTGAGCTATAGCCCCAGTACTTTAAAAAACATTACATTAAAAAAACTTTGTATCGCAGATATTTCTAATAACAAGAATATGAATGAGTTTCATCTTCAGTTTTAATAACGTGCGTAAAAGTAGTCAACTTTTATTTTTTTGTCAATTACTTCTCATTCATATTTGTTTGTAAGTTCATGATAGGGTATTTTTACGTACAAAATTAGGATTCTCATGCGAGGAATTTATTCATCAGCAATTATTTTAACTTTTTTCATTGTTGTTTTTCTAGCTGGATGCGATGACACTTTATCAAGTGATCAGATCGATAACATAATTATTCCGGACAGAAACGTTAGTTACAATGAATATATTCAACCTGTGTTTAACTATAAATGTACCTATTCAGGATGTCATGATCATATGGCAGTGGCAGGCGGAGTTAATTTAATATCCTGGGTAACCGCAACCTCAGATCCTTCAATTGTCTTTCCCTACCAACCCAATAACAGCCGGCTTGTATGGGCTATTGAAGGACAATCGGGAATAATTATGCCTCCCTATGGTTATTATCCATTAACTCAAAACCAGATAAATGGAATTAAAACCTGGATTGGCGAAGGTGCACGAAATAACTAATCATTCTTCGGGGATTTATATTCTTGAAATTTTCTGTCAGAAAGATTTTCAGATAAAACTTCCGAAGTTTAACAGAATTATTTTCCCATCAGGGTGGTACTATTATATCGGGAGCGCTCAAAAAAATTTACATTCCCGACTCGAACGACATCGCAACAGAAATAAAAAAATCCATTGGCATATAGACCATCTTACAACAGTTAAGTCGAATACAATAAAAAATATTATCGTTTTCGAAAATTACACAAAAGATTTCGAGTGCAGGTTAACTAACGATATTCATGAATTATTCGAGACAAAATTTATCGCTCCCGGATTCGGCAACTCTGATTGCAGAAAATGTATTTCACATCTCTTATTCACTTCAAAAAGTTTATTTGGTGAACTGATAACATCTTACTCCGATTCATTTCACCTAAAATAATCTCGTGATGTTTATAACGTTGATTTTATTCTCTATAAATGATAACTTTATTCGTTCAAAATGAGCTGAAAGTAAACAAATTTTTATTTAAACAAATTAATCCGGAGGGAGATTTTGGATCTATTCAAAAAATGTTATGACTTTACCAGAGCCGATGATATTAAAGCCAGAGGCTGTTACCCCTACTTCAGACCCATAGAGGAAAATGAAGGTCCCGTTGTTTCTATTGAAGGGCGAAAGGTAATAATGGCGGGTTCAAACAACTATTTAGGTTTAACTGCCCATCCAAAAGTTAAAGAAGCTGCTGTGGAAGCCGTAAAGAAATATGGGACGGGATGTTCAGGTTCAAGATACCTCACCGGTACTTTGGATCTGCATATCGAACTGGAAGAAAGATTGGCAAAATTTTTCAACAAAGAAGCTGTACTACTTTACAGCACCGGTTATATGGCCGCGCAAGGTGTCGTGCCAACTCTGACTCAGCGAGGCGAATATGTAGTTACAGATAAAGATAATCACGCCTCAATTTGGGCCGGAAATTTTATGGCGCGTGGCGCAACAGTTGATCTGATACGCTACAAACATATCGATTATGCTGATCTCGAACGTCAATTACAAAAGCTGCCGCTTGATGTACCAAAACTTCTTGTAAGTGATGGTGTATTCAGTACCGGTGGCGAAATTGTCGATCTTCCTAAATTGGTAGAAATAAAAAAGAAGTATAATGCAAGATTATTAATCGATGATGCTCATTCGGTTGGTGTTATCGGTAAAGGCGGCCGCGGAACAGGAAGTGAATTCGGGCTTGATGATGAAGTTGATCTTCAAATGGGTACATTCAGCAAAACCTTTGCTTCACTTGGCGGATTTGTTGCTTCGAAAGCAAAAGTCATTGATTACCTTAAACATCATTCTGCATCATTAATATTTGCTGCTTCCCCAACTCCGGCGGCAGTTGCCGCTGCGCTTGCTGCGCTTGATATCCTCGAAGCAGAACCTGAAAGAGTTCAACAGTTGGTTGATAACGCTGAATACGTTCGTAAAGGATTTAAAAACGACGGATTCAACGTGCTTGATGGAAGAACAGGAATTGTGCCTGTTATTGTCGGCGATGACGAACTCGCCTTTGCAATGTGGAAAATGTTATACGAAGCTGGCATTTTCGTAAATGTATTTGTTCCCCCTGGCGTCCCTCCCGGTCGACAGATGATGAGAACTAGCTATATGGCCACTCATAAGAAAGAACACCTCGATTTTATTATTGAGACCTTCAGAAAAATTGGTAAGGAACTGAACTTAATTCAATAAATTTACCTGCGGGAAGTGTGTGTATTCATACTTCCCTTTCTTATGAGAGGTTATTCTATGAAAGAAGTGAAGATAATTACTGTCAATTCAAAAAAAGATCTTAAAAAATTCATCCGATTTCCCTGGAAATTATATAAAAACAATCCGTATTGGGTACCCCCACTGCTTATGGATATTAAATCCCGGCTAGACATAAAGAAAAATCCTTTTTATAAACACGCTGAACGTGAATTATTTATCGCTGAAAAAGATGGTGAGGTTGTCGGCAGAATCTGCGCAATTAAAAACGAAATGCATAACAAACACAATGATGATAAAGTTGGATTCTTTGGATTCTTTGAATGTATCCAGGATCAATCCGTTGCTAATGCTCTATTTGATGCAGCAAAAACCTGGTTGAAAAATAAAGGTTTTGATGCGATGAGAGGACCGGCAAACCCTTCCAGTAATGACGAATATGGAATGTTGCTTGAAGGATTTGATGACTCTCCCAGAATTATGATGGCTTACACACCGAAATATTATTTAGAGTTATGCGAAAACTATGGTTTCAAAAAAGTGAAAGATTTATATGCATATAAGCTGGAAACTCACAAAGTGAAATCCTCTGAAAAACTTGAAAGAGTTGCCGAGATAGCACGAAAGAGATCCGGACTCGTTATCAGAAGTGTTGATATGAGTAATTTTAAAGAAGAACTCGAGAGAGTAAAATACGTATACAATGCGGCATGGGCTCCCAACTGGGGATTTGTTCCCATGACTGAAGAAGAAATCGATCAATTCGCAAATGAATTCAAACTGCTCGTTGAACCGCAAATACTACTCATGGGTGAAATTGACGGGAAACCGGTTGGATTTTCTCTTGTCATCCGTGACTATAATTTTATTTTTAAAAAACTCAACGGACATCTCTTCCCATTCGGTTTCATACGATTATTTACTGAACGTAAAAAAATACCCTGGAGCAGAATTATTACTCTTGGAATTGTTCCCGAATATCAAAAACGCGGCTTGGATGCTG
>CAZEXO010000234.1:0-6290 GCA_964516545.1 uncultured Melioribacteraceae bacterium | reverse complement strand
AAGGTAAAGGTCAAGATAATCAATTTGAAGATCTGTCAATGATTGTCTGCAAGCTGATGCAACGTTATCATGCATATCGTTCCAGACCTTTGAAGTAATCCAGATTTCTTCACGCTTAAGAAATCCGCTTTCGAATATTTCTTTTAAAATTTGCCCGATATTTTTTTCATTGCCGTAAACCGCGGCACAGTCAATATGTCTGTATCCGGAAAAGATTGCTCTTTTTACCGTACTTGCCACAACATCAGGAGTAACTGAATCGGAACCGAAAGTACCAAGTCCTATACAGGGAATTTTATCTCCTGTATTCAGAATAAAATTAGAGATCAAACTAATATCCATTAATTTCCCTTTCATAAAATCAGATAAAAAAATTATTCATCCTTTTTATTTAATGAAGCATTCCAGATAAATTTTTCATTTATTCGAATATGCCGTATATCTGTCTTTGAATCTTTCTGTTCAATTTCTTCAATTAGCATCTTTGCAGCAGCTACTCCGATATCTCGCGGATTCTGATTAATAACTGCTAAGGGAGGAATAAAAGTTTGCGCAATTTCATTAAATCCAAAGGCAATTACACCCATATCTTCAGGTATCCTGATTCCGACCTTTTTTGCCGCATCATAAACACCGAGAGCAGTCCTGTCATTAACGGCAAATATTACCTCAGGCAAATTGTTTTCATCATATAATTTCATAAATGCATCGTAGCCGTCAGTCACTTCGAAACCACCTTCGATAATCCATTTCGGATTTATTTTAATACCTTTGTTGATAAGCGCCTGCTTAAATCCTGACTGACGTTCTTTGCCGATACTGACATTCGAGTATCCGGCAATGTGAGCGATTTTTGTATATCCTTCATCAATAATTTTTTCTAAAGCTGCAATAGCGCCGTTTCTATCATCATAAGTAATACTCGAAATGTCAACTCCCTCAAATTGTCTGTCAAAAAATACTGTTGGAATGTTCAGTCTTCGCAGTTGTAAAAATATATTCGGTTCATAAGTTTTTTCAGAAATACAAATTAATATACCATCGACTCTCATTCCTATCAGCTTCTGAATATTTTTCATTTCGTTGTTTTGATTTTCACGAGATACAGTAACGATAACACTGTAACCAAAATCATTTGCCAAATCGATTATGCTATTGATTGATAAGGCAAAAAAACTATTTTCTAAATCCGGGATAACAATACCCAAAGTAAATGTTTTCTTTGATATAAGGTTTTGCGCTACCAAATTAGGAGTATATCCGAGTTCCTCAGCGGCATCCAGTACTTTCTTTTTCATCCCTTTGGATATATCAGGATGATTTCTTAAAGCTTTGGAAACCGTAATTCGGGTTACATTCAATTTTTTTGCGATATCCAACTGAGTTGTGTGTTTCATTACTTTCTCGTGAACTTACTCGAGTAAGTTATATTGTTTTTTTGTTATAAGCAACAATTATGAATCGTTCAATGTAATTTTTTGTCATATACAAAATATTCAGTGAGTTCCATCTAATGTCAAGATATTGGTTTTCTTTCACCCCAATAAATTTTTAATGCGAATCAAATTCTGTAAACGAATTGAACCAAAACAATCTTCCTTAAAATGACATTTCTCTTAAAATAATTTTCAAAAAGCAGCAGTAAATATTTTTTCCGGAAACTGATCGCGTAGAAAAATACTTACACCAGTCAATTGCGAAGTTGTTTGAACACTGATTTAACAAGATGATATGCCGGTTATATTTTTATATTCCTGAAATCAGAAGCGATCTGTTCGTAAAACGATGTTACGATTTCAAAAGTGAGGTTATAATTCTGAGCTGGTTGTAATAATAAAAAGTGTTTGATGAATCGATATCCGAAATTTTACTATAGCGAAGTTAATTCCCATACTTTGATAATTTTGGTGAGTCACTTTATATCCACTCGAAATAAAATAACAAAACCCCGATTAAGGTCGATGAGTGCCGTAATCGAGGTTTTTGTAATCATCATATTCTATTAATTTCAGTAACCTATTATTTTTTTAAGGTGTTTTAAAGTTCCATCGTGATTTGTCGCTGTTTGGATCAAACTTAGCTAAAGTAGGTGTACTGTTACCCACTGCTGTTAGAACCAACTGTTCATTTGAGTTGGGTACAACTTTCGGCATTATACGATAAGTACCGTCAACCAACTGATCGATGCGCCATAATTGTTCCGGACTACCGGTAAAAGAAGGAATAGTTATAACTTCAGCATCAGACGTAGCGGCCAAAGCTCGTTCAGTACCGGCAATAGTAATCTTGTAATATGGTGAACCGAGATAACCGCCTGCATCTAACACAGGTGAAATCATCCATTTCTGGTGCGGACGAAACATAAAATCACCAATACGTACATCAATATTTCCGGTTGGCCAATTTGTTGACACTTCATCGAGTTCCTGGAATGGAATTGGTTTAACCGGTTCATTATTATTGTGTCTAAAACCTCGCATACCACCTGCCATTCTAACGAAATCAACTGTAAGCTCAAGTCCATATCCGCTACGTTCGGATTGGATTTCATAAATTCCTTCTTTAATGTTCTCACCTGCAACCGGCCATCCATTTCTCCAAAGCAGCGGATGAATAGCAAGAACACTTCTGCCGCTCCGATCAAGATCTGCTTCGTAGTGCAAAGAGAATTTCTGAACACCATCGCCAACTTCCCAGAGACCAAAATGTCCGGCTCCCACCATACGACCGCGTGCGCCTATCAAGAATTTTCCTCCACCTTTGAGCATATCAATACCCATGTTATCAAGATAAGGACCCGTTACTTTTTTTGAACGACCGACAACAATATTATATGTGGAATTAGGACCGTCACAACATGTTCCATGGGTGGCTAATAAATAGTACCAACCATCGCGGTACATCATTGCAGTCGCTTCGCAGTCAATTGCAATATTAACAGGCTCATTGCCCGGGATACGCTTTCCTGTTTTAGGATCAAGCTCAATTATTCTGATAAAACCAAAATAGGTTCCATATGTCAACCATAACCGACCGTCTGTAGGGTCTAGCAAAAAAGCTGGATCGATTGCATCGCAATCTTCAACACCGTCAGTTGTAACAACAACAGAATTGTCTTTAAATTCAAAATCCGGAGAATTTGGATCGAGTGTTTTGGTCCACATGGTGTTTATTGCCCCGGCATGACCTCCTGACATTCCTCCACCTTTGGAAGCGTACGCTACATAATAGCGGTCACCTATCTTGATGGCATCGGGTGCCAAGCCGCCGCCAGGACGTTCAGCTCCGCTGCGCCAGGTCCACCCGTCCTCGGAAATTAAACCACCGCCACCGGTGCCAAAAGTATAATACTTACCATCACACTCCATAATGGTTGATGGATCGTGAATGTATGGTTCGCCATCTTGGGCAAATACAGGGCTAATTAATAAAAAAGTATGCAGCGAAAATACGACTGCTAATAAAAAACGTAATTTCATAAAACCTCCAAAATCAAAACAGTTAGATCAAAAATTGGATAACTCATTAATTTTCACTTTATTCTAAGCTAAGCGTAATATCCTTAACAGGTTCACCATTTTCATCGATGAAACGTACACAGAAATCGCTTAATCCGGGACCATTAATAACAGCGCCGCGAATAATATTTTTACCTTTTTTAAGGGTAAGGCGTTTTGAGACACAATCATCCATAACCATACGTCTATCACCTGAAAGTATGACTGCTTCTTCTCCGTTTAACCACCACATGGATGCCGAATTTGAGCCTACCGCCATACGCACATTTTTCAATTCACTGGGACTGTTAACAACTGTAACTGCCCAGAAAAGAACGCCATAAGTTTGTTTGTATAAACCATATGCAAAACGGAATAACTTGACATTGAAATTAGTTGTTTCCAGAGCATGCCATTTGAGCTCATTACCATCAACCGTTACCTTGTCGCCATCTTTGGGAATAACTGTAAACTGGTTGGGGAAGTACTCATTATTAAATTCTTTTCTTAAATAACTATCAACAAACACCGTGTTGGAACGGTTAGGTTTATTAATAGGTTCAAGAAGCATCCAACGCTGAAGAAATCCTTCTGCGTCCGGAGTTTTTAAACCAGATGTAGCCGATATAAAATAAGGGGCGAGACTCCGCGTAGTATCATCGGAAGCAGTGTTTGGATCAACACCATCAGACGCGGCTGAGCTACCATGGATGGCTAATCCAATCAATAAGCCGAATACAACCAAAATAAATTTGCGAAACATATTCATAGTATACCTTTTAAAGAATTATAGATTTTTTATTAATAAGAAGAAAATTCTCTTGCTTTATCATTTTACATAAATCATGCTGTATTATCAAGTTGACTTTGCATAAAACCTTGCATTGTTATTTGAACAGCGAGAAATTTTGTTTGTAGATATCTCGCTTGGGAATAATGTTGAATAAAAAATAATGTTTTCTTGATTTAGTAATCATTTATTATACCTCTATCAAGATCATCATTGAATGAAGCTGCCATTCCGATTGGTTCGGGAAAAACCGTAACATCATTGTTATTTGCAAAGCCGTGTAATGCCTCGCTCCGGCAGTTAAAATTTTTTATTCCCAATCGTGGAATTGCTTCTGATACATTACACATTAAAGCTGCTTTCTCTTCAAGTGTTAAATCTTTAGCTCTTTCTTCGGAACTCAAATCAGGACTTTTATGGAACAGATGCTGCCCGAATAGCTTGCTTGAATTCATGCTAATAGAAATTAAACTGATCTTTTCAATGAAGTAAAATTTGATTAATGAACGCATAATATTTTTCTTATCTATACTTTATTTGGTTTTTCCAGAAATCATCATAATGCAGCAAATAATTTTTTTGAATATTCAAAACATTCTGTTCCTGATTTCAATGAAATTCAGTAAAATATCTAGGCATATAAAAATCTCTTCTGAATTCAGAACTATGTAAAACTTTATTTCACTTTACATATAAATTAGCTATCAAACATAATTTCACTAAAGAGCAAGATTAAACATTATCGTTTGCGTAATTTTTTTGTTGATTTCCGAATAATTAATTCGGTATCAAGCATAATCCGTTCAATGGGAACTGGTGTTGACGATTCAATATTCCTTATTAACATTTCAGCGGCTTTAATGCCTATCTCTTTTTGTGGTGATCTTATAGTTGTAAGAGGAACTGAATATGTTTCAGCATAATGAATATCATCATTGCCAATAATCGAAATATCCTTAGGTACTTTTATTTTCATATCTCTTAGGGCTGTCATAACTGCCAGCGCTTGTAAATCATTAAAACATACAATAGCTGTTGGATAATCTTTTTGCTGTATACTACCAAAATATTTTATTGTCTTTTCATAACTCCCTTTGGTATGAGCACCGATTGGAACGATCATTTCTTTTCTAAAGGCCAAAGGACTCTCACTGAATGCATGATGGAAGCCATCAATACGTTCATTAGTATGAGCTGATTCCTGAGGCCCGGCAAAATGCACGATTTTTTTATGTCCGTTATTTATTAAATACTCCACTGCCTTTTTAATTGCCCTTATGTTGTCTATCTCAACAACATTTGTGGCAATGCCTTTAACATCTGCCAATAAAACGAAGGGATAGTTCAACATCTTTAATTTGAAAAGATGATCAATTTCTGAATTGTTTTCTATAATTGGCGCTATTATCGCACCCCTTATATCTTTCTCAATAAACAGGTTCATTAATTTTCTTTCATTCTCATGATTATAATCAGAACTTGCGATTAGCAGCGAATAATCCTTCATATTAGCATATTCTTTTACCCCTTCAGCAATGCTGGTAAAAAAAGGATAATTCAGATCTTTGACTATCATGCCAATACATTTTCCGGGATCACCAATTTTCAGATTTCTGGCAAATCCTTTTGGCCGATAATTCAGTGTTTTCATGATCTGAAGAATATTTTCTCTCGTCGAACGCTTTACATTTTTTTTCTCATTTAAAACAGCGGAGACTGTTCCTTTTGATACTCCAGCGCTCTTCGCAATATCTTCTATAGTTATCTCTTTTATCTTTTTCATTTTCAGGACTACTATCCAAAAATCGTTTTAACCATTTTTAATTTCTAAGTTATATTTATTACCATCTGCAAAAATTTGAGTACCCATAAAAATTATTTTAGTGAATTACTCGATCATGACTTACACATCTTAAAAAAGTCATAGAATTACTTAACGAATTTATTCCGCCCACTCCACTCCTTCGGGAGTTCTTCTCCACGTCAAATATTCGTCAAGTACT
>CAZEXO010000233.1:0-6291 GCA_964516545.1 uncultured Melioribacteraceae bacterium | reverse complement strand
ATCTTATATATGCTGGGGATGCTTCAACTAAGCGGTAATTTCAGGATTTACCATTTTGATAATACCTTGGAACAGGAATAAATAAGGTTGGAGATTCATAAATAAATTCATAGTCATACTTGCTATCTTTGTATAAAGAGTAAGATGAAAAAAAACGAGGGATCAGTCTATGAAAAAGATGATAATTATTTACGCACTTATTTTCAGCGTACAATTTTTCAACGCCAATTTGTTTGCTTCGGAGAAATGTAAATGCGCTTCCTGTAAATGCACATACATAACAACAAATGAAAGCGATGGATTTTTTGCGATATCCAAAGAAGGAAAATCCACTTCGTTGCTTGTTAGTTCTGATGATTTTCCCGGCGTCAGAAGAGTTGCCTCGCATTTGCAATCCGATATTTATAAAGTAACAAACGCTGAGCCTGAGTTAATAATTAATAATTCAGCGGAGAAAAAAGAAATAATAATTATCGGAACAATTACAAAAAATCCCCTTATTGATAAACTCATTGTTGAAGGGAAATTGGATGTAAAGGATGTTACAGGCAAGAGAGAGGTATTTGTAATTGATGTAATAGAAAATCCGTTTCAGGGTGTTGAGAAGGCATTAATAATTGCCGGAAGCGATAAACGGGGAACAATATTCGGCATTTATGATCTTGCTGAAAAAATCGGTGTTTCTCCCTGGCATTTTTGGGCTGATGTTCCCGCGAAAAAAAAATCAGAAGTTTATGTTAAGGATATGAGATACACAGTTGAAGAACCGAAAGTAAAATATCGGGGAATATTTATTAATGATGAAGCTCCTGCCCTTACAGGTTGGGCATTCGAAAAATACGGTGGCTTCAACAGCAAATTTTATGAGCATGTTTTTGAATTAATCATGAGGCTTAAAGGTAATTTTCTCTGGCCTGCCATGTGGGGAAGAGCGTTTTATGATGATGATCCGGAAAATCCCCGTCTTGCAGATGAATACGGCGTTGTTATAAGTACATCTCATCATGAACCGATGATGCGAGCTCATGACGAGTGGCGCCGTTACGGATCAGGCCCCTGGAATTATGAGAAGAATGAACCAACATTACGCGAATTCTGGAGAACCGGTATTGAACGAATGGGAGAATATGAAAGTATTGTTACGCTTGCTATGCGCGGGGATGGCGATGAAGCTATGAGTCCTGATGCAAATGTTTCTCTGCTACAAAAAATTGTTCAGGACCAACGGGAAATTCTTGCTGATGTTACAAAAAAAGATGTAACTACTATTCCTCAGGTGTGGGCTCTTTATAAAGAAGTACAGGAATATTATGACAAGGGAATGCGCGTTCCGGATGATGTTACTTTATTGCTCTGCGACGATAACTGGGGTAATGTTCGTAAACTTCCTTATCTAAAAGATGAACCGCGTAAGGGAGGTTATGGGATTTATTATCATTTTGATTTTGTCGGAGGTCCGCGAAATTACAAATGGCTGAACACAACACAAATTGAAAAAGTATGGGAACAGATGTATCTCTCGTATGAATATGGCGCCCGAGAAATCTGGATAGTAAATGTTGGTGATATAAAACCAATGGAATTTCCGATAAGTTTTTTCCTCGATTTCGCCTGGAATCCTGAAAAGTTTTCTGCTGATGATTTGCCCGGTTACTATGTTTCGTGGGCTGAAAAACAATTCGGCGCAGATCACGCAAAAGATATTGCCGAAATTCTTCAGTCATATACAAGATTTAACTCCCGTCGTAAACCGGAAATGTTATCTCCCCAAACTTATAGTCTCGTCAATTTCCGGGAAGCTGAAACAGTAGTTAAAGAATATAATCAACTTGCGGATAAAGCCAGGATGATATATGAAAAAATGCCGGCTGACGCAAAAGATGCTTTTTATCAACTGGTACTGCATCCGGTTGAAGCCTGCGCGAATTTAAACGAATTATATGTTACTACTGGGAAAAACAGACTTTATGCCGGACAGGGGAGAGCATTAACTAATAAACTTGCGGTAAAAGTAAAAGAATTATTCAACAAAGATGCAGCCATTACAGATTTTTATCATCAGGATCTGGCAAACGGAAAATGGAATCATATGATGTCTCAGACTCATATCGGTTATACAAATTGGCAGCAGCCGGATAGTAACTCGATGCCTGAAGTAATTAATATTTCGCTTGACGAAAAAGCTGATATGGGAGTAGCTATTGAAGGATCGGTAAATTGGTGGCCTGATTCGACTAAAAAAGCACAATTACCCGAATTTGATAAATTCAATCAGCAGTCTTACTATATAGAAATATTCAACCGTGGAAAAAAATGTTTTGAGTATAAGATTGTAGCTGATCAGCCATGGATTATAATTCAAAAGACTGAAGGTGAAATTATGGATGAACAACGGGTATTCATCTCAATCGACTGGGAAAATATTCCTTCAGGAAAACATAATGCCAATTTGGTTATAAGTGGTACGGATAAAAACGTTTCTGTTAATATTGTTGCTAATAATCCAACAGAACCTTTGCTCGAAAATTTCCAGGGTTTTATTGAAGCAAACGGGTATGTCTCAATTGAATCTGTGAATTATACACGCGCAATCAACTCTGATGAAATTTCATGGATAAAGATTCCCGGTCTGGGAAGAACAACTTCCGCCATGACAACAATACCGGTAACCGTGAAGTCGGAATTAACAGAAGATAGCCCAAGACTTGAATATGATATCAATCTTTACAATCATGGTGAGATAAGCGTGGATGTTTATTTTTCACCGATTCTGAATTACGGTTACACCGACGGGTTACGCTATGCAATTTCCATTGATAATGAAACGCCTCAGATAATTAATATAAACGCGAACGAAGTGGTGCGCGATTGGAAATACCCTGAATATTGGAACAGGATGGTGAGTGAAAATATTAAGAAACTTACATCACTTCATATTATTGATAAACCCGGTAAACACACATTGAAATTCTGGATTATTGATCCTGGTGTGGTGCTTCAGAAAATCGTTTTGAAAACTGTTGAAGTACCAGTGAGTTATCTTGGACCGCCAGAGAGTTTCAGGAAATAATAAAAGTAAAAATTAGTTTTGTGAAATTAATGAGGGATTTTATTCATGGTTGCTAAAATATTCAGGAAAGTTTTCTTAGGTATGAAATACATACCGGTATTACTTGTTTCAACCGTTCTTATGTTTTCGTGTGTTGACGATGAAGTTATTGTTAAGGAATTTTCAAATCCTGTTTTGGCGGGGTTTTATCCCGATCCAAGTATATGTCGTGTTGATAGCGATTATTATCTTGTGAATTCCACATTCGCTTATTTCCCGGGAATTCCGGTCTTTCACAGCAAAGACCTTGTCCACTGGGAGTTAATTGGTCACGCGATGGACAGAATCGAACAAATGGACCTTGATGGATACGGCGTATCGAGAGGAATATTTGCTCCGGCGATAAGATACAATGATGGAATTTTTTATATCACATGCACGCTCGTTGACGGGCAGGGTAATTTTGTTGTAACTTCTGATAAACCTGGTGGTCCCTATTCAAATCCTGTATGGATTCCCGAGATAAATGGAATTGACCCATCGATGTTTTTTGATAAGAATGGAAAAGCTTATATCCTGTATAACAGCATCCCGCCTGATGATAAACCGCTGTACGACGGACACAGAACAATCAGAATGTATGAATTCGATCTCAAAGAGTTAAAAGTAACCGGTCAGGAAAAAATTCTTGTTAATGGCGGTGTTGATATAAACAAGAAACCAGTTTGGATTGAAGGTCCGCATATTTTCCAAAAGGATGGTTACTATTATCTGATTGCCGCTGAAGGCGGAACAGCCGAGGATCATTCCGAAGTTGTATTCAGAAGTGAAAATGTTGATGGTCCTTATGTTCCTTATGAAAAAAATCCAATCCTCACCCAGAGGCATCTCGATCCAAAAAGGAATAATCCCATAACATCCACGGGACATGCGGATTTCGTAATGACCGAAACCGGGGATTGGTGGGCAGTATTTTTAGGTTGCCGTCCCTATGAAGGTGATTACTACAATACCGGGCGTGAGACTTTTCTTGCGCCTGTAAAATGGATTGACGAATGGCCGGTAATTAATCCTGACTTTGCTGAGGTGCAATACTCGTATCCTTATCCAACAACAATTACAGGATCAGTGACCGGGAAACTCTACGGAGGTAATTTAAAAATCAGAGACGAGTTTGATAAATCAAAACTCGATCCCGATTGGATTTTTTTAAGAACGCCGAAAGAACAATGGTATAAAACCAATCCTTCAGAAGGTTATATCGAGATTAATCTGCGATCAGAAACCTGTTCTGAAAATGTAAATCCAAGTTTTATCGGGCGGAGACAGCAACATCTCGAAGGATCAATTATTGCATCACTTAATTTTGAGACAAAACGTGAAAATGAAAAAGCCGGTTTGATAGTTTTCCAAAATGATAAAGCATTTTATTATTTATGCAAGTCGCATGATAATAATAATGACGTTATCCAATTATTCGAATCATCCGGGGCTGATGATAACGCCGCCTCCATGAAACTCCTTAACTCCGAAACTCTAAGCGAAGGAGAGTCGAATGAATTGTTTCTGAAAATTGAGGCAAAAAGAAATGTTTATTCATTCTTTTATGGATACACTTCTGATGTATGGCATCCATTGGGAACAAATGTAGACGCTTCACTTCTCAGCACGAAAAAAGCCGGTGGATTTGTCGGGTGCGTTTATGCTATGTATTGTACTTCGATGGGAAAAGAATCTCAGAACAGCGCCCGATTTAATTGGTTTGAATATGCGGGACTCGATAAAATCTATGAGATGAAGCGATGACCCTAGCGGCTTGACATGTTATTAATGCCTCATCATCTATGTTTCGTAAAAATCGACGCCACATTAAGTATCGGTTTAAAAAGAGCTGAGATTACTGTATTTTTATGGGGGAAAATTTTTTTTAACAAATCTAAAAGCGGAGAAAGGATTGACAAGCGGTAATGTGAGTGCGATACTTTTATTGTCCTGCCCGGACAGAACTGGTTTAGTTTCAAGGATATCTAACTTTGTATTTGAGAGAGGAGGAAATATTCTTGATCTCAGCGAACACGTAGATGAAGAATCAAAACAGTTTTTCACAAGAGTAGCCTGGGATTTGAGAAATTTTTCCATACCGGCGCAGGAAATCAATGAAGCATTTCGACCAATGGCGAGAGAGTTTCAGGCTACATGGGAAATTCGCTTAACAGGAAAACCTTTACGTACCGCGATATTTGTTTCAAAGTATGATCATTGTCTGCAGGAAATTCTATGGAGGAAACGATCCGGTGAATATAATCTTGATATTTGCATGATTATTTCGAATCATGATGACATGAAGTATCTGGCGGATCATTATGAAATTCCTTTTTATGTTTTTCCGATAGATAAAAAAAATAAATCGGAACAGGAAGAAAAAGAACTTACACTGTTAAGAGAAAACGAAATCGATCTGGTTGTGTTAGCTAGATACATGCAGATTTTATCGCCGGATTTCGTGAAAGCCTACCCAAACAAAATTATTAACATTCACCATTCATTTCTTCCGGCGTTCATTGGAAGCAATCCTTACAAACAGGCTTTCGACAGAGGTGTGAAAATTATCGGTGCAACAAGCCATTACGTAACTGAAGTGTTGGACGACGGTCCGATAATTGAGCAGGGTATAATAAGAATTTCACATAAAGATTCTGTTAACGATCTGATCCGGAAAGGTAAAGATCTTGAGAGGCTTATTTTAGCAAGAGCATTATATCATCATTCAAATCACAGAATACTTGTTCATGGAAAGAAGACAATAATCTTTGAATAAATAATTATGTAATAATTCTGAAATGAGGGTAATCATTATGGATGAACTGGTCAGTAAAATTAGTTTATGTATTGAATTCGGTAAAGTGAATAAACAATCTCCTTTTCCTGCAAGCATGAAAGATCAGGAGGGGGCGGATGAATTAACAAAATTTGCACTTGAAAAAGGAGTTGGACCAAGTGATATTTTGCAAGCATGTAATGACGGAATGCAGCGTGTCGGAGATAAATTCGGACGTAACGAGGTTTTTGTTCCTGAATTATTAATGGCGGCAAAATCTATGAATTCAGTTATGGCTCACTTAAAACCATTTTTTCAATCCGGCGAAGTAAAAGCAAAAGGAAAATTTGTTCTGGGAACAGTCGCCGGTGATCTTCATGATATCGGGAAGAATTTGGTTTCTATGATGATAGAGGGAAGCGGC
>CAZEXO010000232.1:0-6387 GCA_964516545.1 uncultured Melioribacteraceae bacterium | reverse complement strand
TACTCATTCCCCAAAGCGCTGATTTTGATGCTGCATAGGCAACATTTCCCGGAGAGGGAACAATCGGACCTTGAACTAGAATATGTCCACAAGCTGGAGGATTATCTCCATAAACAGCATCAAAAGATGATGCATTGTATGCATAAGCCATTGGTAGACTCGTTGTTGTGTCACAACCAACAAAATCGTCTTCGGAAAATCCTATATCGGGATCACTCCATACACTTATATAAAAGTCAGTATAATCTTCTTGTCCTCTATTGATTAATTTATATTTTTTATAAATCGTACTACCCAATGGACCAATTGTCGAATATCCCCAAATAGTAGTATGTAATTCAATTTCTTGCGACTGCGAACCGTAAAACCGTTGTGTTTTTTCACTATTAGCAGCATTTGATATAAAGAAAATTGTTTGTCCTGCACCAGGATAACCCGGAACATCCTCACCAAAGTTGTAGGTAGCGTTTCCATCCGGGTCAGGGGTATATTGGCCGTCTTTGTTTGCATCAAGGTAGGGGGCTCCGTCCTGCCAAGGCCATTCATCCCAATCTAATCTGTATTGTGCGCGAATAGCAGTTTCATCACCATTTTTCTCTTCGTCATTAATCTCTGACATCATTGAACCGGTTGCATAATCTGTTCTTACTCTATACATTTTACTTTCTTCCGGATTTTGCCCAAGCTTTCCGGGAACCAACCCGGAATTGAAAGTGGATCCTCCTAACCTTATTTCATTGTTGATTACACCACCCCAGACAAGTCCCGATGCAAATACCGCAAACATATTACTCCCTTTCGGATATTCGAATCCTGGATTCAAACCTTCTAAATCAGCTCTACCATCTGCATAAATAAATGTGGAAATCTTGTTTATATTGAATTTATACATTGATGGCTCTGCACTTATATTTCTTGTTTTCTCAGCAAATTTGGCTCCAGTTGAAGCATTAATTGCAACAACTGCAAAAAAGAATAAGAATATTCTACTGAGGTCCCCATGTTTCATTTTAATTCCCCTATTTTGTATTAAGAATATTTTCATCAACCACTCAAGAAGATCGAATATGTAAAATTTCCAGACTAAAGGAATTATTTTAATAATGGTCTCATTGGTGAAGTAAGCGCGAGTATTACCAGATATCGTCCCCAGGATTATCTTTACTCTATATTAAAATACAAATATTTGTTTTTAGTTTTTAATTTTATTTATTCATAACAACTCACAATTATTCTCCTTTGCCAGTATTTCTTTTACTCTGCAATTTTTTTATTCTTTGTGAAAATATCGTGTATGCTCTGCCGGGGTTCATGAAACTTATTTTAATCCAACGGGCAGCTCAGATTTGTTTTCTTTGTAATATTAAGAACAATACACTGCAGACTATTATAAAAACTCTCACAATTTTTGTTGATTATGAAATCTCTGCCAATTCATCTTCTTTCAAGGTACAAACATTAAATGGAAATAATTCACGTTGACAACTCGCCATAAATAATTCTAAACCATGTCAAATGTTTATTTACCAACTCGTTTTGAAACCCGGCAAATGATATTGGTGTTTTAAAAATACTATTTACCGGAAGTTTTTTGAAATGCAAAGGAGCTGATTGGTGTTTTGTTCTAAGAATAGCCTGCACTGCTGCTTCTTTATCGGGACATCTGATTATGAATATTAACAACATCTTAATATAGTTCCTGATGCTAATCAATATCTGAGCCTCCTACTTCTTCGTCTTTTAGGTTGATGGTCAGGATTTTCAACTGAGATGCCGGTTGAATGTTTTGTTGCGCATTAGGCATGTAAAATCACAAATAAAACAATGATCGATAAAGCAGACTAATAAATATCAAGGAGAAAAGATGGATAATAACAACGAAAGCAAGTGCCCTGTTACGGGACATTCAAAAAGCGGTTCGGGCGGTGGAACTTCAAACCGCGACTGGTGGCCCAATCAATTAAACCTTGGCATCCTTCATCAGCATTCCCCGGCTTCAAATCCGATGGATAAGGATTTTAATTATGCCGATGAATTCAAGAAGCTTGATCTTACAGCCTTGAAGAAGGATTTATATTCACTTATGATTGATTCTCAGGAATGGTGGCCTGCCGACTGGGGTCATTACGGAGGTTTGATGATACGAATGGCCTGGCACAGCGCGGGCACCTATCGTACCTCCGACGGACGAGGCGGCGGTGGAACGGGCAACCAGCGTTTCGCGCCTGTAAACAGTTGGCCTGATAACGGTAATCTTGATAAAGCCCGCCGTTTGTTATGGCCCGTCAAACAGAAATACGGCAATAAAATTTCCTGGGCTGATCTTTTTATTCTTGCCGGTAATTGCGCTCTTGAATCAATGGGTTTTAAAACATTCGGATTCGGCGGCGGACGTGTTGATATCTGGCAGCCCGAAGAGGATGTTTACTGGGGTTCTGAAAGCGAATGGCTGGCAACCAGTGATAAACCTAATAGCCGATATTCAGGTGAAAGGCAGTTGGAAAATCCTCTGGCAGCTGTTCAAATGGGATTGATTTATGTTAATCCCGAAGGTCCTGACGGTAATCCTGATCCGGTTGCATCCGGGCGGGATGTCCGCGAAACTTTCGCACGAATGGCCATGAACGACGAAGAAACTGTCGCCCTTGTTGCAGGCGGACATACTTTCGGTAAGGCTCACGGCGCGGGAGATCCGTCTCTGATTGGTCCTGAACCTGAAGCAGCGCCAATACATGAACAAGGACTCGGCTGGAGAAATAAATTCGGCACGGGTAAAGGCATTCACACAACAACGAGCGGTATTGAAGGCGCCTGGAAACCTAATCCAACTAAATGGGATAACGGTTATTTTGATATGCTGTTCGGTTACGAGTGGGAACTCGTGAAAAGTCCCGCCGGTGCATGGCAATGGTTAGCTAAAGATGTTAAAGAAGAACATATGATTCCCGATGCGCATGATCCCTCGGTGAAACACAGACCAATGATGACTACCGCCGATTTATCGCTCCGTTATGACCCGATTTACGAACCGATTGCAAGAGAATTCCATCAGAATCCCGATTTGTTTGCCGAGGCATTCGCGCGCGCATGGTTCAAACTAACTCACCGCGATATGGGTCCGAAAGCCTGTTACCTCGGTCCTGAAGTTCCCGAAGAAGATCTCATCTGGCAGGATCCCATACCGGCTGTTAAACATAAACTCATCAACAAAACGGATATTACCGAGCTGAAGGATAAAATTCTTCAATCCGGATTAACAGTATCTCAATTGGTTTCAACGGCATGGGCATCCGCATCGAGCTTCCGTGTTTCTGATAAACGGGGCGGTGCTAATGGAGCGCGTATTCGTCTCGCACCTCAGAAAGACTGGGAAGTCAACGAACCGGCTCAGCTTAAAAAGGTGCTTAAGACTCTTGAATCAATTCAGAAAAAGTTTAATGACGCTCAATCCGTAAATAAAAAAGTCTCGCTTGCCGATCTTATTGTTCTAGGTGGATGCACAGCAATTGAAAAAGCAGCCAAAGATGCCGGTTTTAATGTTATCGTTCCCTTCACACCGGGACGCGGAGACACAACACAGCAGCTTACCGATGTCGAATCATTCGCGGTAATGGAACCGCTGGCTGACGGCTTCCGCAATTATCTGAAAAAAGAATACTCTCTTTCTGCAGAATCTATGCTGGTTGACAAAGCGCAACTCCTTACACTAAGTGCGCCTGAAATTTAGGCGCTAACACCGGAAAGTCGAAACATGGCGTGTTTACAAAAAAAACGGGTCAGCTCACCAATGACTTTTTCGTTAATCTGCTTGATATGCGTACCGAGTGGAAACCAACCTCCGAAGCTGAGCAGGAATTTGAAGGACACGACAGGAAAACCGGAAAAGTAAAATGGACAGGCACACGCGTTGATCTTGTTTTTGGTTCCAATTCTCAATTACGCGCTATTGCCGAAGTATATGCACAGGATGACAACAAAAAGAAATTTGTTAAGGACTTTGTCGCCGCGTGGGATAAGGTAATGAACCTGGATAGGTTTGATTTGAAGTAGACGGAAGTAATTAAAAGGGCTGTTTCAAAATAAATTTTTCAATTTGAATATCTGCGAAGACCTGCCTTTGTTGGTAGACTGGTCATAATTATCAGTGTTCAATTTTCCGGAATAATTGAATTTTGAGACAGCCCCTTCTTGTATCATGACCTTTCCTGATAATGATCCGATACGATTTCACAATTTTTATTAATTATGTATATTGGTGAGGTAATTGAGAGTAATATGAATAAACCTAAGTTTTCCATACGAAAAGCTCAGAAAACCGTTGAGATTTCTTCCAAAATTGAAGGGCACATAATTCCCCGAAAGAAGATCACAACATCCAAAAGAAATAAGACCAAAGCTAAAAGCTGATGTCAAAGTACTCACAAGATAAAGATTATATTTATTACGAAAATTCCGGCATTCCCATTAATAAGTTTGATATCCGTAACTTAAAGATTCTTGAAGCTGAGGAACGAAAACTATTATTAAACGGATATTCATACTTTCATAAAAACCTTACGGAAGCCACTATCTTCGATGAAAACTACTTTAAAGAATTGCATCGAAAAACATTTTCGGATATGTATGATTTTGCCGGAAAGTACAGAACAGTAAATATTTCTAAAGGTTATTCAAGTTTCTGTCAGGTCAGATTTCTGGAGCAAAACTCAAAAGAAATATTCAGGAAATTAGCTTCAGATAATTATCTGAAAGATTATTCGTCAAAAACAAAGGAAGAATTAGCTTGTAAAATTTGTTATTACATGTGTGAGCTAATTGCGCTTCATCCGTTCTTCGAACTAAACGGAAGAATAACAAGGCTATTTTTTGATATGATTGTCACATATAATGGTTATGAATATATAGATTATCAGGACGCTCTTGAACTCGAAGAAGATGATAATAAATTCATTAAAGCATCTATTGAATGCATATCCGGAAATGACAACAAAATGTATCAGATTATTTTAAAAGGATTAAAGAAGGCTGAGTAAAATATAAATGCTGATGCTTACTACCGGCAAAAAGAATATTCCAACGGCGGACTGGAAACGGGTCGTCTTATATTTAGTTGAAATAAAAGTAGGACAAGTTAACTATTTTACTCCTGATATTTTTCCCAGTCTAGATCTTTTGTTAAGTAATTTATCAATTTCCCTATTTCCAGAACCGGTAAATAATAATTAGTATCTACCTTCTTTGATAATGTATCCGCCTTAACTGAAATTGAGACCCAGGATAAATCATTTGCATATGATCTGTATTCATCTTCCATGCTAAAGAAATCAACCGAAAAAATTAAAGACGATAGGCCTTCAAATTCTTCTTTTCTTAAAGTTGATTTCCATTTCCCTAATTTATCAACATTAGAAAAACCATCATAAATAACGTCTCCATTATTACATAATTTTATTGTATACAATGGACAATTTTCTAAACCGCCATTTTGGGTAACAATAAGAGTATCTATTCCAATATTTATATTTCTTTTTAACACAAATGAAATAGCGATTGCCACCCGAGACTCGATTGGCTTATTATTTTTAATTGCCGGAATAAATTTTGTTTTATTTAAGGCGGAAAAGATATAGCCATGAAACAATTCATAACTACCAAAGATAACCTCAGCATTCATTGTCTTTCCTGTTGTATCAACTATAACACTTACTACTATATCACGTGAAACTCCTGCTCTTCTTGCGAATTCTGGGTATTCAATTAAACTGGCAAACTTTTCTATCCCTTCAATTGGGATTGGTATGCTGCTTAAATCTGAAGGGGAAAGAATTACTAATGAATCAACATAAACGAAAGGATGCATACTTACATCAAATTCATCAAGATATTCATCCACGATAATATGCATAAAACCATGTTCTTTGAATAATTCTTTCCAATTAATTGATTCTGATTGGGATAGAGCGGTTTTATTGAGTAAAACAACAATCCATAATGATATGATAAAAATTTTTCTCATTTCATATTTCCCATGTTAGTACTCTTTTATTATCTTCTGTTGCAATCTATCAACGTGTTGCTTAAGCCATACCAGATATTTGCAGAGACTCAAAAAATATTTTATGGGCTTCCTGTAAACAGGTTGCCTTATTGTTCGCCGTGTACGTCAGGGGTTCCCGGGGTTACGGGCATTACTCTTTACGAACCCTGATACTTGCTGAAACGTAGGATATACAGTAAAAACCCTTATATCGTATGAATGCATATGAGCGGTAGTGCCTGTTCAGTTTTTTTATTTCGTTTGTAATGCCTTCCCGCTATTCCTATAAATCTTTTTTAAGATATATCATATCAATAAGTTGTATGTTGCCGTCGAACATAGGGTGGTCG